>NZ_JACUTY010000002.1 GCF_014859555.1 Thiomicrospira sp.
TTGTTAGCGCTGCCCACTTTACTCAAACAAGGTTATTGCCCACGCCTTGCCAGCGGCACGATTTGCGCCTCAGGCACACTTGGCCAAATCATCCCACCGTCGATTGTTTTGATTTTATTGGCGGATGTGCTGTCCAACGCCTATCAACAAGCCCAGTTACAGCAAGGCAATTTTGCCCCCGAAACCCTATCGGTGGGGGATTTATTTGCCGGTGCCATCCTACCAGGCCTGGTGCTGGTCGGGCTTTATATCCTTTACATGATTGGCGTGGCGATTTTTCAACCGCATCGTGTGCCGGCGTTTAAAACCGAACATACCGGTTTAAACAGCGGCTTAATTGGACGAGTTATACAAAGTTTATTGCCGCCGATTGGTCTGATTGTTTTGGTGCTGGGTTCAATCATTGGTGGCATTGCGACCCCAACCGAAGCGGGGGCGTTAGGTGCATTAGGTGCGTTACTGTTGGCTTTGGCAAAAGGTCAACTCAGCCTAAACACCTTAAAATCGGTGATGCTCAGCAGTTTAAAAATCACCAGTATGATCTTTTTAATCTTTATTGGCGCCGCCTTCTTTTCGCTAGTATTCCGTGGTTTGGGTGGCGATGATTTAGTACACGATTTACTCGGCGAGTTACCCGGGGGGTTATTCACCGCGATGCTGATTGTGATGGTGATGTTATTTGTGCTGGGTTTCTTTTTAGACTTTATCGAAATCACCTATGTGGTGGTGCCGATTGTCGCACCGATTTTATTTATCCTAGGGGCTGACCCCATTTGGCTGGGCATTATGATTGCGATTAACCTACAGACCGCGTTTTTAACGCCGCCGTTTGGGTTTGCGTTATTTTATTTACGCGGTGTCGCCAGCCAGGCCAGTCTGAAAACCATTGATATGTATCGCGGTGTTTGGCCTTATATATTAATTCAACTCTTTTTGCTTGGCCTGCTGGCGTTTTGGCCGAGTTTAAGCACCTGGCTGCCGAGCTTGTTATCTTAAAATTTCACCCAAGGAAAGCCGATGTTTTGGATATTTTTACGCTTAGGTCTAACCTCGTTTGGCGGGCCGATGGCCCATATTGGTTTTTTCCGCCAGGAGTTTGTCGAAAAACGCGCTTGGTTTAGCGACAGCCAATTTGCCCAGTGGATCGCGTTATGCCACGCCTTGCCCGGGCCTTCGAGCTCACAACTGGGTTTTCTAATCGGTTATCAACGTGGTGGCTGGCCGGGTGCTTTGGCGGCCTTTTTGGGTTTTACCTTGCCGTCAGCTTTAATCATGAGTGGTCTGGCCTATGGTTGGTTTGCCTACCACCAGGCCTGGTCGGCATTAATTCCGGCCTTATTAATTGTCGCGGCTGCGGTGATTATTCAGGCCACTTGGGGCATGGCGAAACAGTTTTGTAGACGTGCCGAATGGGTATTAACCGCGATCAGTAGCGCATTCGTATTACTGGCCTTTCCCAGCGTCTGGACACCGATTTTATTATTGCTTGGTTTGGCGTTACTCGGCCAATGGCTAAAAACAGACGCCCCCGCATCCACACTGAGTTTGCAACGCTCGCCCAGTCGTCGACTCGCGTTAACCCTACTGGTCGCACCCTTGGGTTTATTAATCCTACTACCAGGCCTGGTGCTTTTTCTGCCAGAACTGGCCTTGTTTGATAGTCTGTATCGCGCCGGGGCACTGGTATTTGGCGGCGGTCATGTTGTGTTGCCTTATTTACAAATCGAACTGGTACAACCAGGCCTGGTGACGGAGTCGGCTTTTTTAAGCGGTTATGCATTTGCACAAACCTTACCCGGGCCCATGTTTAGTTTTGCAACCTATTTAGGCACACTTACGCAAGGCTGGCTGGGCGCCATTATCGCCACAATAGCGATTTTTTTAGCCGGTTTGGCTTGGATTATTGGCGTATTGCCGTTTTATCAACAGCTCATTACTCGCTCAAGTTTTCAGGCGGGATTAGTTGCGATTCAAGCTGGGGTGGTGGGGTTTCTCATCGCGGCCTTAATTAACCCGATTTTACCGCACGCAATTGTGAGTTTGCCAAGCTTGGGGTTATTAGGTTTAAACCTGTTATTACTCTGGCGATTTAAGGTTTCGGCGATTGTATTGATCTTATTGAATTTGAGTGTGGTGGTTTTCGCCGAATGGCTAGCACCAGGCCTGGTGATTGGTTAAGAGGTTGTGTTTTAGCCACATTTAGCCGCCGGTTTTTGATAACCAGAGCGGCCAGGCTCAGACTTAATTTAGTCCTTTTAATCGCCTTTTTCTGCAATTTTTTTCAAGTTTTCGTGAATTTTAAACAACACAATTAATAACTCACACCAAATTCTTGCAAATACCCCACCAAACACAATAATCGCCAAACCGGTAAAAAAGCTGCCTAAGGTCACGCCGTAATAACCCGACATTGCACCTAAACCAGACACCAGTGCAATCGCAAGTAATAGCCAATACACAAACGTAATGATCTTTGGGGTTAACATCGAATCAAACATTAAAATCGGCTTTAACATGGTCTCTATCCTTTCATTATTTAATAAAATTCACCTAGGTGAATTAGCCCCCCATTGTTTGGCAAAACGCGGATTAAGTACAATCAAATTGTTTTATCAATGGATTGGGCGCCTCGATTGTGTTTAAGGCTGTTTCGATGAAGTTTTGCGCTTGATGGTGAGCACCCCCACACCGATCATAACTAAGGTAAAACCGATTAGGTGCGACAGGGTAAAAGGTTCGGCCAGAATCCAGACGGCTAATGCAATCGTAAACACCGGCCCTAAACTGCCGATGATGCCAGTTTGTGCTGGGCCTAAGCGGGCGATAGCTTCAGAAATCATAAAGCTGGGGATAACCGTACTGAAAATCGCCAGCAAAAAAGTCCAAAGTAGAATCTGTGGATTCAGCTCAAATTCTGTCCAATTCATGGTTACACCAAAAAATACCACCACCCAAACACAAGCCGCCAACATCGCCCAACTGGTAAACCATAAACTGCCGACTTGAGCGATGATCGCGCGGCTAAACAACACATAAAACGCGAAACTAAAGGCCGCTAACGCTACTAATAACGTGCCTTTGGCTACGCCATCCCCCGCCAAACTGGCTTCTTGCGCGTAAATCAGCCATATGCCGATATAAGACAAGGTTAAAGCTAAAATGATTTTACGCGTTAAAGGTTGCTTAAAAAACAACGCCCCTAAAATCGCCACCATAATCGGATAGGTGAATAACGTCAGGCGTTCAAGCTGTGCCGAAATCAACTCCAACCCCATCAAATCCAGCCATGACGACACAAAATAGCCCATAAACCCTAGCCCGATCAACGCCAACCAAGTACGCGCTGGAATTTGCGCACCTTTTTGCGGGTAACGTTGCCACAAAGCCCAGGCGATCAGTGCATACACCGGTATCGCCATGAGCATTCTGAGCAGCATCACGCCATCCGCATCCGAACCGGCTTGGTAAGCGAGTTTGATCAAAATGGATTTAACTGAAAACAGTAAAGTGCCGACCACCGCTAAGCCAAATCCGATCCAAAAATAGCCTCGTGTCACAGTGTCTAATCCTGCTGCCAAAAAGCCCATTATAGTAACAAGCCAACACAATGCATGACAGATGCAAAACTTTCGTTTTATTTAGACGCGGGTTTTGTATAATGCAGGGTCAAAGTTGGTTTATTTTAGATGCTGTAACAAGGACATTATCCCTTATGAAATTTCGTTTCCCGGTCGTCATTATTGATGAAGATTTTCGCTCAGAAAATGCCTCGGGCACAGGCGTGCGTGCGCTGGCTGAAGCCATTGAAAAAGAAGGCATGGAAACCTTAGGGGTCACCAGTTTTAATGACACGGCGATGATTGCCCAACAGCAAAACCGTGCTTCTTGTTTTATTCTATCGATCGACGACGACGAGTTTGCCGATGAAGCGCATAAAGATGACGCGATTGAAAAGCTGCGTTTATTCGTCGGCGAAATTCGCCATCGCAACGCCGACATTCCAATCTTTTTATATGGCGAAACTCGCACTTCTCGCCACATACCGAATGATGTATTGAAAGAACTACACGGCTTTATTCACATGTTTGAAGATACGCCTGAGTTTGTCGCGCGCCATATTATTCGCGAAGCACGTGTGTATCTGAAAGGTTTAGCACCGCCCTTTTTCCGTGCGCTCACCGCTTATGCCGCTGATGGCTCCTATTCTTGGCATTGCCCAGGACACTCCGGCGGTGTGGCTTTCTTGAAAAGCCCAGTCGGGCAAATGTTTCATCAGTTTTTTGGCGAAAACATGTTGCGCGCCGACGTGTGTAACGCGGTAGATGAACTGGGTCAGCTATTAGACCATACCGGTGCGGTCGCCGACTCAGAACAAAACGCGGCGCGTATTTTTGGCGCCGACCACTTGTTTTTTGTAACAAATGGTACCTCAACCTCAAACAAAATTGTTTGGCACGCCAACGTCGCGGATGACGATATTGTGGTGGTCGATCGTAACTGTCATAAATCAGTTTTACACTCCATTATTATGACCGGTGCCGTGCCGGTTTTCTTAATGCCAACCCGCAACCATTACGGCATCATTGGCCCAATCCCGGAATCGGAGTTCCATCCTGAGACCATTAAAAAGAAAATTCAAGCCAATCCTTTGGTGGTCGATCCAACCGCAAAACCACAAATGTTGACGCTGACTCAAAGCACCTATGATGGCATCTTGTATAACGTAGACACTATCAAGAAAACGCTGGGTGAATACGTTGAAAACCTGCATTTCGATGAAGCTTGGTTGCCGCATGCAACATTCCACCGCTTCTATGAAGGCATGCATGCCATTGGTCGCGACACCAACCGCTCTGAAGGTCCGATGGTTTATGCTTGCCAATCCACGCATAAATTATTGGCGGGCTTAAGCCAGGCCAGTCAAATTTTGGTTCAGGAATCACCAAAACGTTTATTGGATCGTGGGCGTTTTAATGAAGCTTATTTAATGCACGTTTCCACCAGCCCGCAATATTCGATTATTGCCAGCTGCGATGTGGCCGCCGCTATGATGGAACCACCGGGCGGTACCGCTCTGGTGGAAGAGTCAATTGCCGAAGCGCTGGATTTCCGTCGTGCAATGCGCAAAGTTGACGAAGAATTTGGCGATTCATGGTGGTTTAAAGTTTGGGGGCCAGACGAACTCGCCGAAGAAGGCATGGGCGAACGTGATGCCTGGATTTTGCGAGCCAACGAACCTTGGCATGGTTTTGGTAACCTAGCCAAAAATTTCAACATGCTTGATCCAATTAAAGCGACGATTATTACACCAGGCCTGGCGGTAAATGGTGACTTCTCTGAAACCGGGATTCCAGCAGCGATTGTCACGCGTTATTTGTCGGAGCATGGTGTGATCATCGAAAAAACTGGCTTGTATTCGTTCTTTATCATGTTCACCATCGGTATTACTAAAGGCCGCTGGAACACCATGGTAACCGCCTTGCAACAGTTTAAAGATGATTATGATCGTAACGTGCCTTTGTGGCGTGTATTGCCCACTTTTATCGCCAAATACCCACGTTATGAACGCATTGGTTTAAAAGACCTGTCGGATGCAATCCACAATATGTACAAAGAAAACGATGTGGCGCGCTTAACCACCGAAATGTACACTTCGCACATGGAACCGGCGATGAAACCGGCCGATGCTTACGCGAAAATGGTACATAACAAAATTGAGCGCGTTGAAGTTGATGATTTAGAAGGACGCATTACCGCGATTCTACTAACGCCTTACCCACCGGGAATCCCATTGTTAATTCCGGGGGAACGCGTCAACCAAAAAATCATGGACTATTTGAAATTTGCACGTAACTTTAATGAAAAATTCCCTGGGTTCGAAACCGATATCCACGGACTGGTAAAAGAAGAAGTAGACGGCAAAATGGTCTATTCAATGGATTGCGTGAAAATTTAATTTCGCTTAAATCTAATCTTTTTGAGCCCGCTTTAGCGGGCTTTTTGCGCCTAAGTTCGTGGTTTTTTCATAATCTAATTGGCTGGCTTCTTTATAATACCTACTCGTAACTTGGTAGCCAGCTGAACAATAGCCGCCGACTTTAATCCTGTTTGCCTCAAACATCCTTACATGGAATCGCTTTAATGATTGTGAGCTTCAAAGTCAAACTCATCGCCCTGCTGCTTATTTTTGGGCTTTTTTTGATCGTCGGCACGATTGTCACGAATCACGCCATGCTCAAAAACAGCTTAATTGAGTATGTGGATAAGCGTGACCAACAGCATCTTGAGCGTATCAAAAAGAATATTCAATTTGTGATTGAGGAAAAATTTGAGTACGACCTAAGTATTATTGATGAAGTCACCTGGCGTAAAATTGTCAGCATTTCCAGCCGAGTCGACTTTACCGAAACTTTTGTGCCGGTTGATTTGTTTTTAAACTATCCCTATTCGGACTTTAAACAACGCCACCCGGACTTTACCGAAAAACGCCTTAGCTTAGTCGATACCAATAAAGACTGTCTATATGGCTTTCCGACCGAAGAAAACCGTAAATTCATTCCAATCGAAATTAATCAACAGATAGTGGGTTACATTGGCTACAGCCATCGCGCCGAACTGACCGAAGCCTTAGATATCCAGCTAGCGGAACGCCAACGGTCATTGCTAACTTACGGCGTATTCTTTCTGGTGTTATTGTCTGGCATATTATTAATGCCGTTTGGTCACTACTTCCTGCAACCGATTTTATCGGTCACCCAGGGTATGCGCGCGCTCACGGCAGGTAAGTTTAATACCCGTTTAAAAGTCAATCGGCGTGATGAGCTTGGGCAACTACAACAGGATTTTAACCACCTCGCGATCAGCCTAGAAAAAAACCAACAAAGTCGTAACCAATGGATTGCCGATATTTCACATGAGTTACGCACACCTCTAACCATTATTCGCGGCGACATTGAGGCCTTAAAAGATGGCATTCGCCCCCTTAATGCTGACAGTTTAGATAACTTATACAGCGAAGCCATCCACCTAAATCGTTTAGTCGAGGATCTTTATCAAATTACGTTAAATGACGTGGGTGGCTTACGTTATCAAATGCAGCCGCTTGAATTTGGCTTACTGGTTAAACAATCAATTGAACCCTTCATCAGCCTGGCACGCGAAAAAGGCATTAAGCTTGAGACCTACCTGCCAGTTTCCGAGATAAAATTCCGTGGTGATGCCGACCGTTTACAGCAAATGCTGACCAACTTAATCAGTAACAGCCTGGCTTATACCGATGCACCAGGCCTGGTAAAACTCCGTTTAAAAACCAATAAAAACAATTTAAATTTGGATATTGAAGATTCGGCACCAGGTGTACCGGATGACGCGCTGCCGCATTTATTTGACCGATTCTTCCGAGGCGAAGCCTCACGCAATCGTCGTTATGGCGGCGCTGGCATCGGCTTGGCCTTGGTGGAACAAATTGTACAAGCGCATCAAGGTACAATAGACTGTCAACACAGCCCGCTAGGCGGCTTACTTATTTCTATCCAACTACCCTTGGAGGCGTTTCCTAAATGAACATCCTAATTGTTGAAGACGAACAACGTATTGCCGATTTGTTAATGGATTATGCTAAGGCCGCAGGTTACCAAGCCTCGCACTTAAACACCGGGGTTAACGCGGTCGAAACTATTCGCAACACCCAACCCGACTTAGTCTTGTTAGATATTATGTTGCCGGGCGTAGATGGCTTGGATATTTGTAAAGGGGTGCGCAAAACCTCGCAAGTGCCGATCATTATGGTGAGTGCGCGGGTGGAAGAATTGGATCGTATTTTAGGCTTAGAAATCGGTGCCGATGATTACATTTGCAAACCTTTCAGCCCGCGTGAAGTCATGGCGCGCGTTAAAGCCGTTTTACGCCGCCACTACGAGACACAAACACCGACCGAATGGGTTTTGGATGAATCTCGCTCACAAGTTCAGTTTCAGCAAAAAAGTGTGGCGCTAACCTCGGTTGAGTTTGCTTTATTTCAAGTATTATTTGAACACCCGGGTCAGATTTTTTCGCGTTCCCAGTTGATGAATCGAATTTATCAAGATGGCCGTGTGGTATCGGATCGCACCGTCGACAGCCATATCAAAAAACTACGCCAAAAACTGCACCAGGCCTGGCCGGATACCGAAGTGATTCACTCGGTATATGGCATTGGCTATAAGTTTGAAATACTTGATGAACCCGAAACAGAGGTCGAGTTGGCTGAATGAAACGTCAGCACAAGCGCCATATTCCTTAAGCTAATTGCTTCACAATATGTTGTGCGACATAACGTGCTTGTGCCAACACGGCGGTGAGTAAATAACCACCGGTCGGTGCTTCCCAATCCAGCATTTCACCAATCGCATAACCACCAGGCCTGGTGGTTAGTTCACTAAACTCACTTAAGCTCTCAAACGTTAACCCACCCGCGCTGCTAATCGCTTCACTGATCGGGCGGGCGGCGGTCAATTTTAATTCAAAATGCTTTAGGGTATGGGCAACTTTTTGCATATCTTGCGCTGCGTTAGCATCCAACCTTTCGCGCAATAAATTAATCCGCATTGCATCCAAACCGGCCCGTTTTAACTGGTTAGACCAAGACATTTTGGCGCGCGGTTTATTTAGGCGCTGCCTAAGCTTATCTAGCGACACATCTGGCATTAAATCCAAATAAGCTTCGACTTGCCCCTGCTTCAATAAACTATCTCGCATTGGCGCTGATAAGGCATAAATCAAACTGCCTTCAATACCGGCTTGCGTAATCAAACACTCGCCTTTTTGATGCCAAACACGCCCCTGATAATCGGTTAGATTTAATGCCACCGACTTTAAAGGTTGACCGGCAAATTTATCTTGAAATATCGCCGACCAAGCTAAATCAAAGCCACAGTTGGCGGGTAATAGTGGTGTTATATGATCCGGTTCAAAATACTTAACCCACTGCCCGTCCGACCCCAAATGCGGCCAACTTGCACCCCCTAACGCGAGGATGACTTGATCTGCTTCAATGTTTTTTTGGCCTTCAAGGGTTTGAAACACAAGCGCGCCATCATTTGACCAGCCTTGCCAATGGTGACGCATGGCAAACTGCACACCTTGCTCGCGCAAACGCTGCAACCATTTACGTAACAAAGGTGCGGCCTTCATATCCTGTGGATAAACCCGACCAGAGCTGCCCACAAAGGTATCTATACCAAAACTTTGCACCCAATTACGAATATCATTCGGGCCAAAATTTTTAATCCAAGGTTCAATTTGCGCTCGCCGAGTCCCATAAGCCGCCATAAATTCATTCATAGGTTTGGTATGGGTAATATTCAGTCCACCCCGACCGGCCTGCAAAAACTTACGCCCGACCGACGGCATCGCATCATAAACCGTGACCACCAGGCCTGGTTGTTTCGACAAGACTTCGGCGGCCATCAAGCCGCCCGGTCCGGCACCGATAATGGCGATCTGTTTCATCTAAATAATTCCAGCTATTGATTAGAGGCATTATAACGAAAAAGCCCCAGACTTAAGCTGGGGCTTTTTGAATCAAGCAAATACTTAACTTAGGTTTAGCGCGTCAATTCATTATAAATATGACGCGAATTGGCCTGCCAAGTCTGATCAAATACTGGACGATCCTTGTAAGCCGACTGATCGATTCTTTCGGCATCGACCAGATCACCACCAGATTCAATTACCTTTTTAACTTCGGTTTGCAACCAAACCAAGTAATCGTAAGTATCGCGTTTAACTGTCGCCATATCGGTTGGGCCACCATGGCCCGGAACAATAATGGTGCCTTCTGGTGTAAAGTCCATAAAGGTTTCAAACGACTTCACCCACTTAAAGGTGTCGGTGTAATTAAACAGCGCCAACATACGGGTGTTGTAGGCCAAATCACCCGGGAAAATGACATTGCGTGATGGAACGTAAACCGCAGTCGAACCTGGAGTATGGCCCGGACCAAAGTAATGTAACGAGACTTTCTCGCCACCGCCGACATCAATTTCCATCTCCTCATCAAAGATTGTGTATTCTTCAGAAATATTGTGTGCACCTTGAGTGTACTGAAACCCAACCGCATCCGACCAACGCTGTTTGATAATATCCCAACTTGCACTAAAGTCAGCATAAGCTTGTCGGTTAGAGTAGAAGTTGCGCACCCCCATGTCATACCAATAACTCGCCCCTAAATGTGCATGACCTTGGTGGTTTTCAACTGCCACCCATTTCACCGGCTTATTGGTGTGTTTTTTAATTTGCTCATGCAAGGCTTTCGCTAAAGCGGGGTTAGCACCACCATTAAACACAAATACGCCATCTTCAAAAATCATAAAGCTCAGGTTGTTGTTCAAACCATAGTTGGATGGGTTATGCCAAATCAAGCTGCCTACCACCGTATATACACCTTCGGTGACTTTAACCGCTTCTGGTATATAAGCTCTTGGCCCCAAATAACCCGCCGCTTTTTCGGCACGCGTTAACTGTTCACGATAATGATCCATCCCTTTGGTTAACGGGTCTTGAGATGCATTAGCCCAACGGCTGCCCAGTAGTGCCGCGGCACCAAATATAAAATGACGTCTATTCATGGTATCTTCCTTTTTTATTTTTTAACGTTAAGTTTTGTCGGATTTTCAATCGCTCGCCAAGCCGAGTCGGTCAACTCGTCCAAATAAGCCATCAATGGTCTTTCCAGCAACCCATCCAGATGGAGTTGCACCATCCTTAACACACCGCCAAACGCCAGTGACGCGGCCACCATGCCATCCATTTTGCGCAGTTCCTGTGAGTCGATGCCTTGCTGAACAATATCCCTTAAAATCATAAAGGGTTTAGATGAGCAGATGTGGGAAGAATTCGGCAAATAATCTTTATGGCGTGCATAGAGTATAAAGCTCATCACCTCAGGATAGTCAAGGCTAAATTGCATCATCCAAACCACTAAAGCACGATAACGGGCTTGTGCGCTAGAATGGGGCTCTATAATGGCAATCTCTTGCTGGTAAAGCTCTTCAATCAAACGCTCCATCAAACTATTTGCCAAGCCCTGCTTGTCACCAAAGTGTTTATAAATCGTGCCTGTGCTCACACCCGAGTGTTTAACTAAGTCAGGAATACTTGTATTGAAATAGCCTTTTTCTACGAACAGATACAACGCACTGGTTAAAACCTTGGTTTTAAGCGGTGACGACGCATCGACATGGAAAAAGTTTTGCATATTCTGCACCAACCCAAACAACTAGAATGAACTTTCATTCTAGTTGTTCCGATCTAACAATAACAGTCCTATTTAATGCAAAAATTATGAATAATGTTTTTATTCTCAGCCTTCAGGCGAATCCTACTTAGTCAAATAAATTAAAAGAGGATTTGTATAAAATTTACTAATGGCATATAATTGCCTGGCTTTACCTCATGCTCTCTCATTAGTGACGACTTATTTTCACTGTCTTGTTTTGTACAAGCGGTTTGATTTCGCTAGACCTGAGAGCCGTACGGAGCTCGGGATCATTTTTTTGGCACTTTCGCCATCTTCGTGACTTATTACCTGTTAAGCAATATATTGGCTATTCGCTTTTTATTCGACAGGATTTTTATCGCCCATCATCTCCGTGGAATTGAGTGTTAGCGTATTTAATTAACGCACATTAAGGAATCCACTATGAGCGACACATCTAGCACAGACATCACTTTTGAGAGTTTTAATCTCGACCCAATGGTTTTAAAAGGCCTAAAAGACATCGGTTATGAGGTTCCCTCTCCGATTCAGGCTCAAGCCATACCACCGATTTTAGAAGGCCGCGACATTTTGGGCATGGCGCAAACCGGTACCGGTAAAACCGCCGCGTTTGCTTTGCCTTTATTGTCACGAGTTGACGTAAAAAACACCAACCCACAAATTTTAGTTTTAGCGCCGACGCGCGAATTGGCGATCCAGGTGGCTGAAGCCTTTCAAGGTTTTGCACATCACATCAAAGGCTTTCACGTATTGCCTATTTATGGCGGTCAAGAATATGGCGGTCAAATCCGCGCCTTAAAACGCGGTGCGCAAGTCGTAGTTGGTACGCCAGGTCGCGTTATGGACCACATGCGTAAAGGCACCTTAAAGCTTGATCAACTTCAAGCGATGGTACTAGATGAAGCCGACGAAATGCTACGTATGGGCTTTATTGATGACGTGGAATGGGTGTTAGAACAAACGCCACAAGATCGTCAGATTGCGCTGTTCTCAGCGACCATGCCAAAAGAAGTTCACAAAATTGCGTCAAAGCATTTGAACAACCCGGTAGAAGTTATTATTAAGCAGAAAGCCAATACGGCTTCACTGATTACCCAGTCTTATTGGTTAGTTAGTGGTTTACATAAATTAGATGCGTTAACTCGTATTCTTGAAGCGACCACGTTCGATGGCATGATTATTTTCGTGCGTACCAAAACGGCGACGGTTGAGTTGGCGGAAAAATTAGAAGCACGTGGTTATTCAGCGGCCGCTTTGAATGGCGACATCGCTCAGAACCAACGTGAACGTATTGTTGATCAGTTGAAAAAAGGCAAAATCGATATCTTAATCGCCACCGATGTGGTCGCACGTGGTTTGGATGTTGAACGTATTACCCACGTTATTAACTACGACATTCCTTATGACACCGAAAGTTATGTTCACCGTATCGGTCGTACCGGTCGTGCGGGTCGTGAAGGTAATGCCATTTTATTTGTGGCACCACGCGAACGTCGTTTGTTGCAGCAAATTGAGCGCGCCACCAATAAAAAAATCGACATGCTGGAATTACCAAGCACCGAAACGATCAACGATCAACGCGTTGAAAAATTCAAATCTCGCATTACTGACGCCTTGGAGCAAGAAGGCTTGGAGTTCTATCACAAAATGATCGAAGACATGCAGCAAGCGTCAAATGTGCCGGCCTTAGAGATTGCCGCTGCCTTGGCTAAACTGTTGCAGGGCGACACGCCTTTCTTCTTAGACGACAAGCCTGTGCGTCAAAACTTCCGTGATGATGACCGTGGCTCGCGTGACTTTGGCCGTGATCGTCCAAGTCGTGGTAGAAACGACCGTGGTTCAGAACGCGGTTCGGATCGTCCAGAACGTGCGCCACGTCGCCCACGTACCGATGGTCCACCGGAGTCTGGCATGAAACGTTACCGCTTAGACGTTGGGTTTGCGAACGGCGTTAAGCCAGGCAATATTATTGGCGCGATTGCGAACGAAGGCGGAATTGAAGGTTCATCGATTCGTCAATTGAATATTCAGGACACTTTCAGTTTGGTCGATTTGCCAAGCAACTTATCAAAAGAGCAGTTAGCGACCTTGAAGAAAACCTGGATTTGCGGTCAGCCAAGTGGCTTATCAGAAGTTAACGAAAGTGGTGGTTCAGCATCGGCTGGTGCACCACGTCCAAAACTAAGTCGTAAACCTGGCACAAGCGCACCACGTAAACCACGTCGTACTTAATCGTCTAGCTTAACCAGATAGATTAAATTTGGCATAAAAAAAGCCCAACCACCAGGCCTGGTGGTTGGGCTTTTTTTATGGGTTCGATAAATATCTTGAGCTTACTGGCCGCTTAAAAACTCAATAATGCTTTTACCTTGCATCAAACGGCTATAAGCCGTGGTGTCACGAATCGCCGCTTGTTCACTTTCTGATGACACGCCGCGGGCTTTCATATTGACGGTCGAAACGGTTCGATTGTTAACGTCTGTGACCGTAATCTGGCTATCACGATTCACCATTTTTAAACTCGCAATACGCGCATCAGTGGTTCTGACCGACATAGGGCTAGTTTGCGTACTGAGCTGTATCCGTACATTCGCCCCCGTATTAGATAATTTATAATTTTCCGTCGTTAATTGCTGTTCAATCAACTGAGCTAAGGCCTGCGAATTTTGGTCGGCTTGAATCGAAAACACCGCCGCTTGTTGTTGCTGGCTCATATGCACATACAAGGTTTGATTTAAGCTAATGACGGCATCCGGCTTATAAGTTGGCTGCAAAACCTGCATCACACTTAATGTTGACATAAGTTCCGCTGACTGTTGCATGATCGTGGGTTTATTCTTTAACTGTTCAAACAAACTGGTTTGTTTATAAAGCTCAAAGTCATGGCGTAACTGAGATTGCGCTTGATTCAATTTGTTTTGATAGCTCTGAATCAAGGCTTGACGATTAACGCTCACCACTACTTCAACTTGACCGGCATTTCGCTGTTGATCCAACAAACTCACACCGACAAAATCAATGGCTTTGGTCTGGGTTAACACTCGGTTTCTAAAGTCTTGCTCAACCTGCTCATCGCCGTCACGCATAGTGACAGATAAGTTGGTTTCGGTTTGGGATTGAACCGAAACCGAAATCCGTGTTGCAATCCGCGCTAACGCATCTTGTTGCGCGGATTGCTCCGATTCACCAAAACCTTGCGCATAAAAATGCGCTTGGTTGTCCGGCGGCACCATCAGCTCGGGCTTGGGTTGCGCAGTTTGACTTGCTGAACTGGGTGGTTTGCTTGGACTCGACGCACAGCCGACCAACCCGAATAACACAACCAAACTTATTAAACTATTTTTAACCATAAGACGTCTTTCTCACTTAATTTATTCAACGCTTTTAAAAAAAGCAATGGCTCAGAAACCACACGCTGTTATTTTGTAGCCTGCATTTTTTTCTGACTGGCATCCGCTTCAATAATCACATCTACCACTTTGGCATATTTATTGGCTAACGAATATTGTTTCACTATGTAATAACTGCCCATACCGATGGAAGGTAACAAATAAATTACGTTTTCAGTTAAACGCACAATCCGCTCCCCCATTAAATCCCGCTTATCGACTGGCACCAAAGCGGTTGAAACCGCCAAACTCACCAGTTCTTTGTCAAAGTTTTGAAAACTATTACGGCCGATTAATGAAGCCACCGATAAGCTATAAAGCACACCCGCTTGCATAGCGCTGGACTTTATATCATCCAACACCCGTTTAATATTTTGCGCTAACATCACACGATCTTCGGACAAGTTAATGTCACTTTTAAGCGCAACTAACGCCGAATCCAATAACAGAAAATGAATTTCTTGCTTTTGATCGGCTTGCTGTTCGGCCTGTTTAATTTGCACATCCAATACCGCGATTTGCTCATTTATTTGCTGAACGTCACTCACGCTCAAAGGGCGTAAAGAACCGGTATAGTTGGGTTTGTTTGTGGCTTTATTGTCTTCGAGGCGTTTTTCGAGATAGGCTTTATCTTTTTTTAAGTACGCCGCCTCATCAATTGCGGTTTGCATTTGCTGGTGCGAGTCGACTAAGTCTTTTTGATAGTTAACAGGCATCAACGAGGTGAGGCCTGCAAATAGGTTCGGATGCATTGTTGCTTGCGCCGCTTCTATTTGAATCGGGGTTTTGTCTTCGGCATCGACAAACTCAAGAAATTGATCCAGCCTAGGCGAATACTTAAGTACATTTGGCCAATTTTGCGCATCAGCGCCATAAAGTACCTGGATTTTTTGGTAAACCTCATAGGTCAGCGGCGAAATACCCGGTGCCATATAACCGCCCAACACGCGCATTTGATAGGGATCGGAATAATGCCGGGTGGCATACCAAGGGTCATTCGCGAGTGCTTGTCGGATGGCTTTGTAGTCTTGATCACTCATCTCATCCGTAATCGCTTGTGGCCATTTGGCGTCAGCTGAAATCGGCATGTTATTTAGAATATGATGATTGACTCGTAATACACCAGTGCCAACCGCAACTCGATTCGCGCTGGCTTCAACCGTTGGTACTTCGAGCAAGGCGGTCGCTCCCTCACCCAAAGTAGCACAACCGGCAGTCAACAACACGCCCACCACAAGTCCGCTTAAGCCCAAGTAACGTTTAATCATAAGCTCTCTTATTATTTTTTGGTTTGAGCTTAACGCATGAAAAACTGTTCATCGAGCTCTTGGTTAAGTTGTAAGTTACGTGTTCTTTGATCCTGGGTTAACACCAACAAACGGTAAAAATTATCAAACCGCGCTTTCGCCGAGGCAATAATGTCATTCTGGTTGCCACCTAATCGGAACGCTTGTTCGTATGCTTGTTTGGCATTGGCGCTAATATTTAAGTTTTCAGACCGACTGCCTTGGGCTTCATACAGCACCGCTAAGTTATAATAAAAATTCACGTCGCGCTTACCTTGATACTTAAGCATATCGTCAATCGCCGATTGAAAATTACCCTTCTCCGCAAAGCCGATCACATGCGATAAATCCGACGGCAGGCTAAGAAACTCTCTAAGTTGATTGGTTCGGGTAGGTGAAATATCCGTCACAAATTTTTTAACCGCCGTTTGGGTTAAGCTAGCCAATACCGTTTGCTTGCTTGGCAAACGATTGGGGTCACTTGAAAAGCGGAACTCTTGAGCATCGTAAACCTTAGCCAATACCGCATTCGAACCTTTTGACAGGGTAAAAGTGACGCTTAGGTTGGCTTTGCGTTCGCCACCTTGTTCGCTATATTGGAAATCCATCACCTCCATATCCAACACCACGCTGGCCATATCGTAAATCGGGTGGATGCTGATAAAACGGGTTTCGGTAATCTGAACTTGGAGCTGATTTACCAAGTTGCGTGTCAGCAGATCCACCTCGTCATTAGCTGGTGGCTGAGTCGAAAAAGCTAAGTCGGGATTAATCGCAAAACTCAAATACACGCCTTCGGCGGTTTCACTGCCACTTTTAAGCTCTTCAATTTTACTCAGCTCAACCGGTGCAGTATAGGATGGCACCACAATCTTGGTATTTTGGGCACAGCCCGACATCAACAAAATCAAGCTTAATCCGATCAGACGTTGCATCGTTAAGTTGTTTCGTAACATTCTATTCTTCCCTTTTTCTGTTAGTTTAGGGCAAATACGGCTTACGGGCACCTCGATTAACCCAAGTCCGTTTTTAAAAATTTACGTCTACTTATGCTGACTCATTTTATTGTGTTGAGAGTAAGTTTAAGGGCTGCGAAACCCGTCATTCGCGGATCGCATCACGCCCTTTGGTATGAAAGGAGCCAAAACAAACAAAGCTTTGATTAAATTAAAACTGGCTTGTGTCCAAACCGAATGACTGAGTTCCGTTATCATCTGTTTCGGGGATATCGAACCCACGTTTAACAACCGCCAATCCTGCCAACATAAAATGATTGCCTATTCTTTAGTAACACGGTCCAGCTCTTTAAACGACTTATCCGATTCCGCTTTTTGCGCATCGGCTTTGGCCCGTTCAAGCTGCATACGTTCGGCTTCCGTCATCGCCATGTTGGCACAACCGCCAAGTACCAAAGCACTCAGCGTTAAAATTACAAGTTTAAACTTCATGTTTATTCTCACTTAAAAGTCAATTATTAAGGGATCGTATGATGAAAAAAGCCTCGATTTTTCGAGGCTTTTTGTAGATCCCTAATTACATAGGTTCTTTTGCAATTTCGGCTGACATTTCATCAAACGACTTTTGCGCTTGGAACTGCTGCCACAAGGCTTGATCGTTTTTCATGCTGGTGTTAACCGATTGTTGAATGATTTTCTGCGCATTTTCTTTATCAATCCCCATCAACACAAAATAACGCCCATCTGGCGCTTGCAGTGAACGGTAGATTTTTGAACCATATAATTCTTGGTTCGCCACCGTACGCAAAGTAGAACTCGCGGCTGCATCGACGGTTTCCGCATCGCCTACGCCAGTTGTGCCTAAATAGCTTTTCACCATTTTTTGCGCGCTGACTTGCACCTGCTCAGCTAACCGACCACGTGCATCGGCGGCGGCTTGATCACGCATAAACGAAATACCGGCTCTAGAAGGTTCGGTTACGCCGACAGCTGAGATTTCAACACCCGGTACGGGTTCATCACAAATCCAGCCAGGTGCGGGGGTTGAGGTTCCAGGGAAGGTGCAATCCGGCACAGCCGTTTGAACTGGCTCAGGTTTAACATCCTTGCCACCACAGGCCGCCAATAAGCCAACCATCGATAAAACCGGGATTAATTTAATTAAATTCATTCACTCTCTCCTTTAACAAGATTTGCATACAGCCAAGCATTCGACTGCTTTAATTTCCAGATTATATTAATTCAACCATCAAAAAAACGTAAGTACTTATTTGGTCACCTCGATTAAGTAAGCCCTGCCCGAACCGACTTAATTGAGGTGCCCAAGTTTTATAAGCGCGCTAGGCTTACTTGATATTGTGAAGACTTACTTCATTCTTAAGGGCTTCGGAGCGCTTAAAGGCTAATAAGTTTTCAATCGTAGTTTTAGCGATTTCTGCCAAAGCTTCTTGAGTAAAGTAGGCTTGGTGGCCGGTAACGAGTACATTTGGAAAGGTCATCAGGCGTTCAAAGTTATCGTCCAAAATAATATCATTCGAGTGATCTTCAAAAAACAGCGGCCCTTCTTCCTCATACACATCCAGCCCAACATACCCGATTTTGCGCGTTTTTAGGGCATTAATCAGCGCTTTGGTATGGATCAAGGCGCCGCGCCCAGTATTAATAATCATCACGCCATCGTGCATTTTTTCAATACTGGCCTGGTTAACCAGGCCGTGGGTATCTTTGGTTAAAGGACAATGCAAAGAAATTATATGTGACTCTTCGTAAAGCTGATCCAATGGAACCTGCTCAAAACCTTGTTCTTTACAGGTTTTACACAAATAGGGGTCATACACTAGAATGTGGCAGCCAAAGGCTTTCATGCGTTCAGCGACCAATAAACCAATTTTTCCAGCGCCGATAATGCCGACGGTTTTGCCAAAAAAGTCAAATCCCAACAAGCCGTTTAAAGCGAAATTGCCTTCACGTACTCGGTTATAGGACTTATAGAGTTTTCGACTTAAAGCCAGCATTAAACCAATCGTATGTTCGGCCACCGCATAAGGCGAGTAGGCTGGCACACGGACGATCTTAATACCCAGTGTTTCAGCCGCTTGCAAATCAACATTATTAAACCCTGCACAGCGCAAAGCGACAATTTTGCAGCCGCCATTAACCAAAATTTCTAGGGTCGCTTCGGTTAGCTCGTCATTCACAAATGCGCTTACCGCTTCAAAGCCTTGCGCATAATGCGCGGTCGCGACATTCAACGGCACTTCAAAATATTGCAGGGTTAACTCTGGCACTTCGTAATGACGAAAAGATTCTTTGTCATAAGGTTTACTGCTAAATACCGCGACTTTCATAAGCCACCCCTGTGTTGTGAAAAATTATAAATCGCGTAAATCTAAAAATGATTTTAACGAGTGTTTGGTCCAGGGTGCGACTTGATCACGAAATGCCTTTTGCGATGCCCATACTTTTTTTGCCAACGGATCCCGATTCGCCGCCGCTTCAACCACTTCGATTGAGGCCTGCTTTAACGCAAGCAACACCTCTGGTGGAAATTGACGTAACTGAACCTGATGTTCTTCGACCAGGGTATTAAGCGCTTGTTGATTACGTGCGGTGTATTCGGACAGCATATTCAAATTGGCGACTTTCATTGCGTTACGCACAATGCTCTGTAAATCTTTAGGCAAATCATTAAAAGCTTGTTCATTAATCATGCATTCCAGCGCCGAACCGGGCTCTTGCCAACCGGGCGAATAATAATAGGTCGCCACCCGGTGAAAGCCAAAAGCTAAATCGTTATAAGGCCCGACAAACTCGACCGCGTCAATCAAACCGGTTTGCATGGCTTGAAACAATTCATTACCGGGTAAATTAACGGGTACCGCATCAACTTTCGCATAAACTTCAGCACCTAAACCCGGCATACGAATTTTGAGGCCTTTTAAATCAGCTAGGCTGTTAATTTCACGATTAAACCAGCCGCCCATTTGAGTGCCGGTATTACCGGCTGGATTGGGAATTAAACCAAACGGTTTATAAGCTTCTTCCCATAGTTCTAACCCGCCGCCGTTATAAAACCAGCTGTTCATTTCTTCGGCGGTTAACCCCATTGGCACCACGGTGAAAAAATCAGCACTGGGCAACTTGCCTTTCCAGTAATAAGCCGTAGCATGACCAAGTTCAGCACGACCTTGTGAAACCGCGTCAAACACTTCAAAAGGCCCCACCATTTCACCCGCACCATAGACACTAATTTGAATACGTCCACCAGACATTTCATTAATCAAGCTAGCTAGCTGATTAGCACCCGTGCCTAAACCTGGAAAGTTTTTCGGCCAGGCTGTCACCATTTTCCACTTAAATACGCGATCATCTTTACTCACTACCGAATCCGATTCGGACTGACAACCCACCAGGCCTGGTAAGGTCGCGGTGGCGGCCAAAGCGGTTAAACCGCCTAATAACTGGCGTCTTCGCATGCTGCTTTCTCCTCAATTTGAATAACGCCCATTATAGACAAAGTCGA
Organism: Thiomicrospira sp.; assembly: GCF_014859555.1. Classification (GTDB taxonomy): domain Bacteria; phylum Pseudomonadota; class Gammaproteobacteria; order Thiomicrospirales; family Thiomicrospiraceae; genus Thiomicrospira. The sequence goes on from NZ_JACUTY010000002.1 coordinate 20,412, forward strand.
GCTGTAAAATAAAAAACACCTTTAGCCAATGCATAATGGCCTGCTTATTAAGTTTACTTAAGGGCACCTCGATTAACCCCTGATTCATTCTGGCCGACTATGACCTAATTTCACATGTATTCGTTTTATTGCAATCGCAAAAAATACTAAATTCAATTAAATAGACGTATTAACAATCCTCTATCGAATATAGACCCATAAACAAATTTTGGGAAATTAAGGATATATTTAGGCTTCCTTTTGATAATTTTGGTCTGCATAATAGCGCACATTATGCAAAAACAACTCGCACAACATTTATTCGACCACAGCCAACAGCTTATTTTGACACTGGATGATCAGGACTACATCAAATCTATCAATCCGTTTGCCTGCGAATTGCTTGGACAAACAGAAGATCAATTATTAGGTCAAAACTGGGTTGAACGTTATGTGCCAGTGGATGAGCAAGCCGACTTAACGCGTCACCTTGAAGAAGTCAAAACCCTTCAGCTCACGCATGTAACCTACCACCACCATGTGCTAGATCATGCAGGACACTTGCACGCGTTTAATTGGCATCATGGTTTTTTACACAACGAGCAAGATCAGACCTCATTGGCTTGTTTAGGTCAGGATGTCACGGAGCTCGAAGACACCCAAAAACGCCTGAGTTATTTAAAAGACTACGACAAACTCACCCAATTGCCCAAAATGGACTTGTTCAAAGAAATGTTTGAGCACGCCATGCATATGGCAAAACGTTATCAGCATAAACTGGCGTTATTTTTTATTGATATCGACAGCCTAAAAATCATTAATGATCGCTATGGCCACCATATCGGTGACGAGTTAATTCAACATGCCGCACGTTGCTTAAACAGCTTGACCGAGGATAACCATACTTTAGCGAGTTTTGGTGGCGACGAATTTGTATTGTTGGTTGAAAAAGCCGATATGCAGCAAATATTTAAACACTGCGAAGCTATCAACACATTATTTGTTAACCCTTTTGAGACCCAGGTTGGCGAAATGATGATGTCTTGCAGCATGGGCATCAGCCTTTACCCGGAAGATGGCACCGATTGTAATACGTTACTACAGCATGCCGATATCGCCAAAAACCGTGCCAAACAAGATGGTAAAAACCAATTCCACTTTTATCGCAGTGGCATGGATGCCGAAATCAGCCAAACCCATATGATGGAAATGGAGCTTAAAAAAGCCATTTTTCATAACGAATTTGAACTCTATTTCCAACCACAAATCGACAACCACGATCAACACCTCGTAGGCTGTGAAGCACTGATTCGTTGGAACAATCCCTTATTGGGTTCGGTATCGCCGGCGGAATTTATTCCGTTTGCCGAAACTTCAAATTTAATCGTGCCGATCGGTGAATGGGTATTAACCAATGCAATTGAACAACATTTGGCTTGGCAAGAACAAAGCTACACCATTCCGGTCAGCATCAACGTGTCCCCCAAACAACTGGAGCACAGTAGCTTTATCGAGTTGGTGATGAGCTTACCTACTCGTTACCCAGCGCTCGATTTGACCCAAATCGAACTCGAAATCACCGAAACCTCAATGGTTAAAAACCCGGAAGCGACGTTTGAATTATTAAAACGCATTACTTCACTGGGCATTAAAATTGCGATTGATGATTTTGGCACCGGCTATTCGTCATTTGCCAGTTTAAAACGTGGCATGTTTAATAAGGTCAAAATTGATCGGTCATTTGTCACCGAGTTGCACTTAGATTCTGAAGATGCCGTGATTGTGACCGCGATTATTCGGATGGCCGAAACCCTGGGCCTGAGCATTATTGCGGAAGGCGTCGAACACCTAGAGCAAACCCATATTTTAACCCAGCTGGGTTGCCGCCATATTCAAGGATTTTTATATGGCAAACCCATGCCGGCTGAGAACATGATCGGATTTATGCAAACCGACTTTCCTCTCGCCAATCGACCGGTTTGAGCGTTTTAAATTGAGCTCAACTAACCGCTTAACTCGTGACTCTCTACCGAATTTTCAGTATGATAGCGCTTCCATTAACTTAACCCACTGAGTTGTTATGTATTTAGATTCATTTCACACAAGCCAAGGTCAATCCATCACCATCACCCCCGAGCAGGGCAGTCAATTTGCCAAGCAAGTTTCGGACGACTTCAACCCGCTGCATAACCCCGACTCTAAACGTTTTTGTGTACCGGGCGATTTATTGTTTGCATTAGTGTTGGCGCATTATGGGCTGTCTAAAAGTATGGTGTTTAAGTACACCGGCATGGTGGGCAAAGGCGTGGTGTTGAATTTCCTAGATACCCAAGCGGCTCAGTTTGCTATCGCCGATACCAACGACAAACCCTACTTAGAAGTCACGCGCGATGGCGATACCAGCCATAATATGAGCTTAATCGAAGCCTTTTCGCGTGCGTATGTCGCGTTTTCTGGCCACAGCTTTCCGCATATTCTAGTGCCGCTCATGCAACAAAAAAATGTCATGATCAACCCCGACAAACCCATGGTCATTTACGAAAGCATGGCGTTTGGATTTGACGACTTAAGTGCGGAACATCCAAGCTTAGAACTTACGAATAGTTCACTGGATGTCAATGGAAAACGCGGTTTAGTGCGCATGGAATTTGATATTTGTGAATCAGGTGTACGTGTCGGATCAGGCTACAAAACCATGGTTTTAAGTGGTTTGCGCGAATTCGATCAAGATCAAATTAATACACTTATACAACTATACCAACAGACAAAAACCAATCATCGCTAATAATTTAAGTCACCAGGCCTGGTGCTTGCCCTTTCTTTTTTGCGTTTGAGCTACTTAACGCTTGCAAACCCCATAGCCCTAGCGGGGTTGCAAGCGATGCTCTAAAGGTTTTAACCGCCCTCCAGCCAACCACAATTATTGACAATACAGGCAGTCGTGGTAAGCTTTGCCACTTATAAATCCAGTTTATTACTACGCCTTTAAATAGTTAGGAACCCCATGAGTTTAGTTGCTTTTAACCTCCCAATCGTAGCCCTGCTTCCTTTTTTCGGTGCGATTTTGGCGGCTTGGTCTTCCAAGCTAAATCGTGCGGCCTCTGCTTGGACAGCAGCGGGCATTACTGTGCTGTCCATGGCTTTTTTAGCCCCCGCCTTTTCCATCCCCTTTAACGGCGAGACCTTAATTCAAAGTTGGGCCTGGATGCCGGCCATTGGGGTGGATTTTGCCTTTCGATTAGATGGCCTCGCGCTGTTATTTGCGATGCTTATTTTGGTCATCGGCCTATTAATCATAGTGTATGCCCGCTATTACTTGTCTGCCAAGGATTCAATGGGGCGTTTCTTTGCTTATCTACTGATGTTTATGGGCTCAATGCTGGGGATTGTGTTATCCGAAAACATGATTCAGCTGGTGGTGTTTTGGGAGCTCACCTCCCTCACGTCCTTCTTATTAATCAGCTATTGGCAGCACCGCCAAGACGCGCGCCAAGGTGCACGTATGGCGTTAGCCATTACCGGCGCGGGCGGCCTAGCTTTATTAGGTGGCGTATTGATACTCGGCCACATCGTTGGCAGCTATAACTTAACCGACGTGCTGGCGGCGGGTGATTTAATTCGTGCTCACGAACTCTATGTTCCGGCATTAGTATTGATTTTATTAGGTGTTTTTACAAAGTCCGCTCAATTCCCATTCCACTTTTGGTTACCTCACGCAATGGCCGCGCCGACACCGGTTTCGGCTTATTTGCATTCGGCCACCATGGTAAAAGCTGGTATTTTCTTATTAGCCCGTTTTTTTCCAGCCTTATCTGGCACGCCAGAATGGATGTGGTTAGTCGGCGGCGCTGGTATGATTACCTTTGTGATTGGGGCTTATACCGCGTTATTCAAACACGATTTAAAAGGTCTGCTAGCTTACTCCACAATCAGTCATTTAGGTTTAATCACCTTGTTATTTGGGTTTGGCACCCATATGGCAGCGGTCGCAGCCATCTTCCACATCATTAACCACGCAACCTTTAAAGCTTCTTTATTCATGGTCGCAGGCATCATTGATCATGAAACCGGTACGCGTGATATGCGTAAACTTAACGGCCTGCTCAAATATATGCCACACACCGCCGTGTTGGCTATGATCGCAGCCGCAGCGATGGCCGGCGTGCCGTTATTAAACGGGTTCTTAAGTAAAGAAATGTTCTTTGAACAAGCCATCACAGCTTCTCATGCCTCCACGCTGGCTTGGTTTATCCCGATTATTGTCACCATTGCGGCTATTTTCTCAGTCGCTTATTCGTTGCGTTTTATTCACGACGTATTCTTTAATGGTGAACCGGTTGATCTTCCGAAAACGCCGCATGAACCACCGCGTTTTATGAAAATTCCGGTCGACTTACTAGTCATCGTTTGTTTAGCGGTGGGGATTATCCCGATGTTTACGGTCGCACCGATCTTAGCGGTAGCGGTAGCCGGAACCCTTCAAACCACGCCGCCGGAATATAGCTTAGCGATTTGGCATGGCTTCAACTTACCCTTGATGATGAGTTTATTAGCGCTAGCCTTAGGGGTGGGGGTCTACTCTATGCGTGAACGTTTGCATGTTTGGCACGAACGTTTTATCGCTCGCATTGATGCACGTGCTATATACAACGCCGTGCTGCTAGCTACCTTACGTTTTTCAGTGCGTTTAACTCGTGCGTTTGATAAAGGCTCACTCCAGCACGCTGCGGTTTGGGTTATTGGCACCGCCTTGGTAGCCGGACTGATTGGCTTTTTATCGATGCCGGCCGCCTTGTTAGGTGAACGTGAAGGCCTGCCTTTGGATGCCGTCACCTTCCTCGCGGCGGTAGCGCTAATGATCGCCACTTATTTAACTGTACACTGGCGCGAAAAACGCTTAACGGCACTGATTGCTATCGGCGTGGTGGGCTTAATTGTCTCGTTAGGTTTTGTTAAGTTTTCGGCTCCTGATCTGGCCCTTACACAACTTTCGGTAGAAGTGGTGACAATCGTTTTATTATTGCTTGCACTTTACTTTTTGCCGCAATCCAGCCCCAAAGAAATCGGTCGAGTACGTTTAAGTCGTGACATTGTCATTTCAGTTTTAGCTGGGGTAGGTGTCACTTTGTTTACCATGGCGGTGTTGAGTCGTGAATTCGATCCAATTTCAACTTACTTCTTAGAAAATGCCAAACCGGGCGGCGGCGGTACCAATGTCGTTAACGTCATTTTAGTGGATTTCCGTGGCATTGATACACTTGGTGAAATCGTCGTATTAGCCTTAGCCGGCTTGGGTATTTATGCCATGCTCGAAGGCATGAAACTGCCCGCACCGAGTAAAGATATTCATGGCCGCCAGTGGAACTTGGATAATCATCCCATGATTATGCAAACCTTAACGCGCTTGTTATTACCGTTAATGTTAATGGTCGCGGTGTATATATTCCTTCGCGGTCACAACCTACCGGGCGGTGGCTTTATTGCTGGCTTGATCGCGGCGGTCGCGTTGATTGTTCAGTATCTAGCTAACGGCATTGAATGGACGAGTGATCGCTTAAAAGCCGACATGCATTGGGTGATTGGCTTTGGCTTATTGGCCGCCACCGGCACCGGCTTAGTCGCCATAGGTTTAGGCTTCCCATTCTTAACCTCCACCTTTACTTATTTAACTTGGCCGGTGGTCGGTAAATTTGAAGTCGCCAGTGCCATCGCCTTTGATATTGGGGTGTTTTTAGTCGTCGTCGGCGCGACCGTGATGAGTTTGGTGCAACTCGGTAAACTCAGCTACGCTTCGCATCATAATGACGACCACAAAACCCAACAGGAGACAAAATAATGGAATGGTTAATGGCAATTGTAATCGGCGTGATGACGAGCGCTGGTGTGTATTTAACCTTACGCGCACGAACTTTTCCTGTAGTTTTAGGTTTAACTTTATTGGCTTATGCCGTTAACGTATTTTTGTTTGTCATGGGCCGTTTAACCATTGGCCAACCTGCGGTGATTGATGCCGCTGCGACGGGCTATGCGGATCCGTTACCGCAAGCCTTAGTGCTTACCGCAATTGTGATTGCGTTTGGTATGACGGCGTTCTTGATCGTACTTGCTCTTAAAGCACGCGGTGAAATGGGGAACGACCACGTTGATGGATTGCACCTTGCCGATGATGAACGTTTGGTCGAACAAACACCCAGCCAAACTAGCCAGGAGACCAAGCTATGATGCAACTTACCGCTTGGGCTATTTTATTGCCGCTTATCGCCGGATTTTTACTGTTATTTGCACGTATAGGCGGTTTGCGCCTACAACGCTCGCTCAACCTATTGGTTGTGCTGGGTCTTGTATTTATAAGTTTCGAATTAGTCAAGCTGTCACTAACGGGCGTGCATCAGGTCTATTTATCCGGTAACTGGATTGCACCCTTCGGGATTGTATTTGTACTGGATCAACTTTCTGCATTGATGTTACTGATTACAGCTTTACTGGCTTTGGGTGCACTTTGGTATGCGATAGCCACTAAATATGATCAAAAAGGTTCGCATTTTCATGTGCTGTTCCAATTGCAGCTGTTTGGCTTAAATGGCGCGTTTTTAACCGGTGACCTATTTAACTTATTCGTATTTTTCGAGGTGTTACTGCTCGCGTCTTACGGGCTACTTCTGCATGGTAATGGGCGTTTGCGCACCAAAGCTGGTTTGCATTATGTGGTGATTAATCTAATTGGCTCTACCTTATTCTTGTTTGCGGTCGGCGCACTTTATGGTGCACTGGGTACACTGAACATTGCCGATATGGCCGCCAAAATATCCATCGCACCCGCTGAAGACTTAGGTCTGATCGCAGCAGCGGGCTTATTGCTATTGGTGGTGTTTGGTGTCAAAGCCGCTATGTTCCCATTGTATTTATGGCTACCTAGCGCTTATTCTCATACCTCGGCGCCCGTTGCCGCTCTGTTTGCGATTATGACCAAGGTGGGGATTTACTCCATTATCCGTGTGCATGGCACCATTTTTGGCATCGAAGCCGGTGATCTCGCCAGTTTCTACACGCCCTGGGTGCTTGGCTTAGGTTTAATCACCTTATTGTTAGCCGCATTTGGGGTCATGGCTTCACGTGGTTTGCGTGAACAAGTGGCTTACCTAGTATTGGCCTCAGTGGCGACCTTGCTCATTGGGGTCGGCTTAAATAGTCCACAAGCCTTGGCCGCAACCCTATATTACTTAATGCATTCCACCTTAATTGCGGGGGGCATGTTCTTATTGGCGGATGTTATTTCGCGAGGGCGTGGCGTGCATGAAGACCGATATGAATCGGCACCGATTATGCCTAACGCCATCTTAATTGGTAGTGTATTTATGTTCGGTGCGGTCGCAATGACCGGTATGCCCCCGCTGTCAGGCTTTTTTGGTAAGGTCTTAATTCTGGCGGCGGCCTTGGATAATGTTTGGTTCTTTAGCGTATTGGGGGTCATTCTGGTTTCAAGCTTGCTGATGATTATTGCCATGGCGCGGGCTGGTTCACTTTTGTTTTACCGCACCCAACCGGTAAACGTGTTACCCGGCGAACCACTAAATCGCGCGGCCTTTAGTGCCGTGATTGGCTTATTGGCGGCCAGTCCAATTTTGGTGATTTTTGCCAATCCAATCACAGCTTATACCGAGTCGGTGGCCATACAGGTATTTGATAGCGCCACTTATATTGAAGCTGTTTTATCCACACCAGCGACACAGAAGGCTGAATGATGTTAAAAAAACTGTTTCCGCATCCTATCTTAATGTTGGTACTTTGGGCGACCTGGCTGTTACTGCATAACAGCCTTGCCCCCGGCCATATCGTATTAGGTTTTATTTTAGCGACCTTTATTCCCTGGCTAACCTCTGGTTTTTGGCCTGAAAAAATATGTCTACAAAAACCTCTCACATTGTTCAAATTTTTGGGCGTGGTATTGTGGGATATGCTGGTGGCGAACTTTACGGTGGCCAAACTCATTTTAGGTAAAAACGAGCATCTACAGCCTAGCTTCATCTGTATCGAGTTAGATATTACCAGCCCTGTTGGCATTAGTTTATTAGCCAATACTATTTCCTTAACTCCCGGCACAGTATCGTGTGACTTGTCGGCCGATCATCGTCAATTATTGGTACACGGCCTGCACATTAAAGATGCGCAGGCGACGATTAATGAAATCAAAAAGCGCTATGAAAAACCACTTATGGAGGTCTTTACATCATGCTAGCCACGGTTTTACCCATCGCGTTTGCGCTTGTCAGTTTAGCGTTCGTACTCAGCTTGGTTCGTTTTATCAAAGGGCCGGATCTACCGGATCGTATTCTGGCGTTAGACACGCTTTATATTAATGCGATTGCGTTGTTAATCTTGCTCGGTCTGTATTTGGGCAGCGCACTCTACTTTGAAGCTGCACTTTTAATTGCCGTAATGGGGTTTGTGGGCACCGTCGCCTTAAGCAAATACCTATTGCGCGGCGATATCATGGAATAAGGATACGAATATGTTGGAATGGATTTTGGCGTTACTGGTATTGATTGGTGCCTTTTTTACCCTAGTCGGCTCGATTGGTTTATATAAACTGCCCGACTTTTTTATGCGTTTACATGGCCCAACTAAAGCTACAACGTTGGGCGTGGGGGCTATTTTGTTGGCTTCGGCTTTGTATTTTACGTTTATTACCGAACAAACCAGTTTGCATGAAGTATTGGTGACCATATTCTTATTTATCACCGCACCGGTTAGTGCCCACCTGATGGCCAAAGCGGCCTTGCATATCAAGCTCAAACAAATCGAACGCACTCAAAACGTATCTGAAACTGAACGTTTCTAAATGCTTTTTCTAGCCACCACCAGGCCTGCTGGTGGCAGCTCATACTGCAAAAACTCCGACAAAAGCACCTCTTACTGATAAAATGTTGGTTTTTTACACTTAAGCTGAATCCCACCATTATGAGCCAGGCGCAACTGATTTTATTTGATAAACGTAACCAACCTTTAAAAGAATACATTGTCGCTGTCACAGCGTCAGATGGCCTAGACATCAAAGGGGTTCAGCTTGTTGCCTCTCCAGCCAAAGGCGAAAAAGCGCTACTTTCTGCCGGCCTGCGTATTCCGCCACTGGAGCAGTTTGATTACAACACCAAAAAAATCGCGCATACCGCGTTAGATCAGCTAATCATTTCTGAAGACGAAGTGATTAGCTGTGAAGAGTTTATTCAGCGCGCATCAGAAGATGAAGTCGTGCGTGCGGCTTTGACCCGCTCTATGAACAAAGCACAATTAGCGATTGAAGCCTTAATCAGTGAATTCACTCAATCCGAAGTGATTCCACTCATCAAAGAAAATCGCAACGACGCTTTATACAAACTCAAACAGCATGATAAAACTCTCAAAGGTAAACGTGTCTTGTGTTTGGACATTGAAGCGACTGATATTTCGACTAACCCTGAAGCCGATGTCATTCAAATTTCGATTTGCGATTTGGAAGGCCATGAAATCCTAAATCAGCTCATCAACCCGGGTTACGACATTCCCGAAAATGAAAAGCACAATATCTCAACCGAGATGGTGCAAGAAGCACCTTTGTTTGCGCAGTGTTGGGACGAGATTCATAAAGTGTTGCTTGAGGCCGACATCATTTTGGCCTACAGTACCGAAAGCGACTTTGCTTATTTGCAAAACTCCGCCAATAAAAAAATGTTGGAATTCGAACTCGACTACAACAAATGGTTAGATGTAGCCGAGTTCAGTAAAGAATTAGTGGGTGCGATGCGGTGGCATTCTGAACGTATGTATTGGTTCTGGAAAACACCTAAGCTCACCGTGGCTTACGAAAAAGTATTGGGCCAACCTTTCCCGGGTGATGCACACGATGCCTTGGCCGATGCACGTGCCACCGCTGAACTCATGCTAGCGATGCTAAAACTTGGGCGTAACTCGCAAATTAACGAGAAAAAACCGGTGGCAAACGAGAAAAAAGCCGTCAGCAATAATTTATTTGCACAAGCTTTTGCCAACGCGAAACGCAAATAACACAAAGGTTAAAACCATGTCGGACATCAACTTTTTAAATTTAGAACACGCCAAAAAAGGCGATCAGTTTGATTGGACGCAACTCAAAACTCATCTAAAGTTTGATGCCGATGGTTTAATGCCAGCGATTGCGCAACAGCATGATACAGGTGAAGTTTTAATGTTGGCGTATATGAACTTAGCCGCGCTAGAAGAAACCTTAAAAACCGGGCGTGTTTGTTATTGGTCGCGCTCGCGCCAAAGCTATTGGCGCAAAGGCGAAGCATCTGGCCAAATCCAAACACTAAAACAAGCACGTTTAGATTGTGATGGTGATACTTTGCTTTTACTAGTCGACCAAACTGGCCCGGCTTGTCATACTGGCCGCTCCAACTGTTTTTACAACGCAATTAAAGGTGACAAAGTCGAAATCCTAACCGATCCTTTAATTGACCCAGCCGAGCTTTATAAACACCATTCGCATTAAAAAAAGCCGTGTAATAACACGGCTTTTTTATTTAAGACTTAATTGGAATTTGTCGATGACCATTTTTTGGAGCTTGACCATCTCTTGGCAAGATCACCGTTAGTACCCCGTTTTTCATACTGGCTTCAATCTTCTCCAGCACCACATCATCCGGCAGATCTAAGGTACGTTGAAACTGGCCATAGCTGCGTTCAATTCGATAATAATGTTGATCCTTATCTTCTTTTTCTAAATGCTTTTCACCCTGAATAAACAAGGTCTGGCCATTCAGTTCAAGCTTAATATCCTCTTGCACCAGGCCTGGTGCTTCAAGCGAAACCGTATATTGCTTATCATCACTAGCCACATTCAAGTTAGGTCGAAAAGCCGCTTGATTATTGTCAGAAAACAACGCGTTTAAACGGCGAGTAAGCAAACCAAAACCACGAAAAGCCTCATCAAATAACCGATCCATTTCTCGATGTAGCTGCCAAATATCCGCCACCCCAGTTTGAGAAGGGTATTGTTCACGTTTCACCGGAACCGCCTGTTCAGAAGCATTTGGCTCTTCATGTTTAAACCAGTTCCAAGGATTAATTTTACTCAGTTCCATTTTGCACCCCATGAAATTAAGTGATTGAATATTAAAGGAATAGATCCCATCTACGCATTAAACTTATGTCTCACTTAATAACTTTTCAAGGGGAAAAATAGAATATTGGATCAACTAATTTGAATCGGTCGGACAGGTTGAACAACCTAAAGAACGTTTATTTACCAAACGCTGATAAACCAACACCACCAATAAAGTCGCTAACACGGTCAGCAAAATCAACGGCCAAAAAGCTGGAATCATCTCCCAACCAATCGCTAAGGTAATCTGGCTATGCGCATCCAGTTTTTCAACCAAATGCCAATTCATCAAGTGGCTATCCAAGTAAACCACCAACAACAAAACCGCTACCGCTAACATCACTAAACACATGGTTTCTACTCCAAAATTGATGACAACCAGGCCTGGTTGTTTTCTTCGTTCTCTAAATCAAACGGCAAAACTTGTAATGAGATAGTTTCGCTGAACTTGAACATATCTAAAGGTTGATTAAATGTCGCACAACACGGATAAATCAATACCAACCTACCCTGACCGTTTAACACTTTATGACCGTAAGCAAACAGCTGATACATATCCGACTGGGCGATGCCCGATTTAGCATCTTCTGAGCCATTTTCGTATGTTTGACTTTGGTTAATCAACTTCCACTTGGTATCCAAAACTGCAATTGGGCTTTTATCTCGGTAAAGCACCAAATCGGGTCTTAGTTGAAATACCTGCTTTTCGCCTTGAGTCGCTAAATAGTTTCGAGACATTTGAGTTTTAAGGTTATAGCCAATGGGCAAATTGCGCTGTATATGATGTGCTACGTAAGCCTCAAATAATTTATCCATCGGCAATAAAAATGAAATACCACTATGTTGATTGGCGGTTGCAAACGGACTGTATTGGCTTAAAATCAACTTCAACCAAGGTAATAACGGTTGATAGTAATGCATATCACGACTTGTTCGCCAAGCCTTAAAATCTTGCATTATGTGATGTGAAATTGGCACTTCGTCAAACGCAAAACGTAATTCGCGCGCGAGCTTCTGGTTAGGTAAATATTGACTCCATTTACTCACCAAAATTAGTGCTGAATGGATCAAGCGGTTTTCAGCTCGCTCATCACTAAACACATCATATTCGATGCAAAACTGGGTTTGTTTAGAAGGCGATTGGCGCAATTGACGTGCGGTTTGTAACTGACCTTTTAAAAAACGCTCTTGAGCCTCGATGCGCTGGTAATCCTTGCGAACGCCTTTACGCACCACCTGCGCCAAATCTTGCAGAAAGCGACCAATCAGCACTTCAGGCAAGGGTTGTTTGAGTCTATCAATTAAGGCATCGGTGGATTCAATAAAAGGCAAAACTTTGGCCGCAGCCAGCATTTTAAGTAAGCGTTTTCGACTCGCCACCAGGCCTGGTTTTTCAAGAGTTGGCTCGTGCTTTGGTAAGATTTCAATTTGCACACCATCTGGCGTTGCAATGACGCCAACATATCCATGAACCTTTAACGTATGCGCGTTAACAAAACTTAAGTAACGATGTACTTTATCTGCTGATTGAGCAATTTGAGACAAGTACAACCAGGCCTGGTGGTTGACTTCAATCTGGTCAAAACTGTTTTGCGCGTTATGATCGGCTCGAACAATTCGCCCCCATTCACGCACCACCAGATTATTTAACATTTAAAGGCCCTGATAAATTGCTTTGAAAACGTCCTCATCCAAACCATCAATTCCTGTTCGCTGGAATTTTTCAGTGGTGTTAGGCGCCTCCGTGTCAGTGAACAAATTATTAAATGTTTGGCGTTGGTAAAAATTATCCGCCGCCGCGCCCAGAACCCAACGGATTTTTTGCCAGTCGTCATAAAAGTATTCTTCCAGCAGCGGTAAGATTTTATTTTTAAACGCGTTACGTAAATCATCAAGGTTATTTAAATTCATTAAAAATGCATGGCCTAAAGTATGTTCGCGGTCATATAGAGCTTCAATGCGTTGATTCATTACATTTAGCATTTGACGAACATTAACACCGTCCAAATTCTCTGTCACCAGGTCTGATTGTGGCATCATTTCAATAAAATCAAACCGGCGGCGTAAGGCTGTATCCATTAATGCCAATGAGCGATCTGCGGTATTCATTGTGCCAATAATATAAAGATTGTTCGGAACCGAAAAAGGGGTTTTGGAATAAGGCAAAGTGACTTCAATCGCTTCAGGATTACCTGAACGTTTACTAGGCTCAATTAAAGTAATCAACTCACCCAAAATTCGTGAAATATTACCACGATTTATTTCATCGATAATGAGCACATGGGGCTTAGGCTTATCACTTGGTTCGTGTTTTGATAATAAACTCTGAAACCGATCAACATTTAGTGTGCCGGGTTTTAATTGATATATTGTCATCTGTGATAATGACTTATCAAAAATCCTATTAGCAGGTAAACTCGGTGAGAATGTTCTTAGCCATTTCACATTACGTTTCTGCTTAAATCCACTTCGACTGTCATCCTCTAGGAACTCATACTCACCAGTTACTTCTGCAATGGCTCTAAATTTACTATTCCCATCAGAGACCACAATTAAATCCCCTGTTTGCATAATATTTTTAAACACATTTACCGAAGTCACCGCATAGTTGTTGTTGTCCAATTTTTCGCCTAAGCTTTTAGACATTTTCTCGTGTATTTTTAATCGATTATCTAAACCAGAAAAGTCAAAATCATAACCCCATCCAAGTAAAACATAATCATTTTCCAAACATTCTTCGTAAATAAAGTCTTCGTCTTGCAGGGTATTACCCAAAGACATTTTCCAGACTTTTCGATTTGTAAGCGAAATGTTTTCAGATGTTGCGCTTTCTACTTTTGAGACAGCCGTCTGGCATATTTGCTTAAATATTCCATCCACAACTTCATAGCTAATTTTTTCGCCGTCTGTTTTTGCCTGAATACCTTCAACAAAATCTTCATAACTAAAGCTTTGGTGAAAGGTAACAAATTCGACTTGTCCAGGGTAAGCTTGTTTAAGCTCTTGAATTGAACGAGGCCTGGTGGTGGGTAAGCTTGATTCAAGAATACTCACAGCCAAATCAATGGTACTAAACGTTTTACCCGTACCAGGTGGGCCGTACAGAATTTTATTCAACGCCTTTTTATCATTAAGCGAACCGACATTTTGAGTAGCTTTGTAATATTGATAAAAATCCAAATATTGCCTTAAAGCAGCACTTAAGCGCCTATTGTCATGTTCCGCATTCCATCCAGCTAAATCACCACCTCTAACTAAGCGTTGATAAAAACTATCCAAAGTACCAATATTTTGTTCATCAAAGACATTTTGCTCTAGACCATTCTGTAACCTAAAATCAGCGTACTCTAAATCATTCCCATTTAAAGCCCTAAGATAAGAGGATACTGCACCAGCAGTTTGTAACTGTGTGCTTAACCACTCTCTAAATAATTCTTCCATAAAAACCCCTTTAGTTAACTGCATTCAGTTTACATAACCCGCCACTTAGATGGGAATGTTTACCCAGTAAAAAATGTAAATAACTACAATATAACTAAAGATTAATCCAACCACCAGGCCTGGTGGTCGGGGTTAACGAGGATTACTGCGTTAAGTTAATAAACAATTTGGGTAATTGTTCGGGTAGGCGCTCGACCTTTTCGATAATGGCGTAGTGGTTGCCGAAAATATCGGCTACGTATTCGTCGGCTTTGGGGTCCATGTTGATGCAGTAGGTGTAAATGCCTTGATTGGCTAATTCTGTGACCGCTTGTTTGCTGTCTTGAATCAGCATTTTTGGATCTTTAACATCAATATCGGCGGGTTCACCGTCAGTCAGAATCAGCATGAGTTTTTTATCGGTTTGTTGTGCCGATAAATAATGCGCCGCATGGCGCATCGCCGCACCCATTCTAGTTGAATAGCCCGCTTGCATCGCCGCAATGCGCGATTTAACCGGTTCTGACCAATGCTCGCTGTAGCCTTTGATGTGCTGATAACGCACTTCGTGACGTGTGTCTGAACTAAAGCCAGCAATCGCAAACGGATCGCCTAATTGCTCAACCGCCCACGCCAATAAGGCCAAAGCTTCTTGGCTGAGTTCGAGCAGGGTTTGATTTGTGCCCGCAACTCGTTGATTTAAAGACTCGGACATATCTACCAGCAACATCACTGAAATGGAGCGGCCATCTGGTGTATGGCTGGTGTTTATACGTGGGTCGGGTTGTGATCCGCTTTTGTAGTCGATGAGTGAACGAATCGCGACATCCAAATCCAGCTCGTCACCTTCTTCTTGAAAACGCACCCGCACTTTATTTTGTGGTTTGAGCATTTCGATCACACGTTTGAGCTGTTTCACCAGGCCGGCATGTTTGGCGAGCAAACTATCAATTTTGTTGGCGTCGCCAGCTGGGTGCAAACGTTCGTAAACCGTAGTCCATTCAGGACGATAACTTTCGCTAATGTAGTCCCATTCATCGTAATGACGTGGCGGCAGGCCGCCATCAAGGTCAACTTCGCGGTCTTGATCATCTGGCTGGTATTCGTTTTCGACCGTATCATCGGCTTCGTCACCTTCTTCGTGGAACACCCATAAATAGCGGTTGTCGTCACGATAGGAGATTTCAGTGTCGGTGAAATAGATATTCGGCAAACTGTCGGTTTGTTTACGGCTTTTAACAAAATAATGCGTTGCGAGATCACGCAGGTCTTCAATGCTGGAGTTTTCGCCCTTTTGCATGATCTGGTTAAACTTTTCAACCATTTCTTCGATTAATGCATCATTGGGTTTAAAGTCTGGATCTAGCAAAGCACGCGATAAACGAGTTGAACGGTAACGCAAACAGGACTCTTGACTATCATCGCAACTACCTTCAACCGGAATCGGGTGCAAACCCAAAAACAGTTTTTTCAAACCCGGAAAACGCGCAATAGCGAGTGAGTCCACGCGACAATCTTCAAACAGTTCAAGAAATAATTGCACTTGCGGTGCCATATTGTCGCCGTTGGTGGGTTTTGACCAGGTGTAATGCGCCATCATATGCATCAGCATGGCGCGATAACGATCTAAACCTGACACGCCATTTAACTCGTCGTACATATCCGGCACACGCATGGCGTCGTCTTCAATATAGGGAATCGGTTTTTTGATTTGGTCAAATGCGGTCGAAAAACTCACAAACAGTCGATCTTGATCCCAAAGCGCGCTTTGCAACATATCCAGCTGACGTTCGACATCTTTAAACACTACCCCGTGGCGTTCGCGTTGCATGATGTTTTTAGAGTCCGCTGATTGCAGTGCAAAATATTCAGCTTGTTGATCCGGAAAGTGTTGGTAGTTACGAATACCGTAATCCATCCAACGACCTAGTCCGTCTAAAGTCAATTTACCCACTAAAAACGGCACTTGATCCAGCATCGGAATCAGGCCTTTGCTTTCATACATCGACTGGTGTCCGTGAATTACGGTTTGAGTGCGGTCAATAAAGTCATCCAGCATCGCCAGATATACGTTGAGCTGTTCAACCTGATCAATTCGACGGTTTAGTGAGGCGAGACTTTGCAAAAAAGGCACGATGGCTTTGCTGTTTGGGCTGCGTGCCAGTTTATAAGCATAGTCGGCCACCGCACTGAGCGAGGCTTCGCCCAGATGGCTGGCAATGCTGGGCATCTCATCTAAATAAATGATAGCCGGTTCGGCACCTCGTCCCATTTTACAAAGTAGTTGGGCTTTTTCTAGATAGGTGTTTAAGCCGGTTTCCGACAAACATTCCCGAGCCAGTGCCACACATTGGGGGAAAATTTGCTGAACCTGCTCAAAGCCACAATTGAGTTGCTTGCGGTAGGTTTCAAGTAATTCTTGCGTCATGTTTTTCACGGAATTAAGCAAAAACCATATTAATGGCGTTATCCAAGGTTTCGCGAATATCCGCGTCATCGGTAATCGGACGAACCAATGCCATACGACAGGCATCTTGCTTCTCAACACCCTGTGCAATCAAGGTGGCGGCGTACACCATCAAACGTGTGGAAATACCTTCATCCAAACCGTGACCTTTTAGTTTACGGGCGGCTTCACCAATTTGAACCAATTTTTTCGCGACTTCCAACTCCACGCCAGATTCTTTGACCAGAATCTCAGCTTCGACATAAGCCGGCGCATAATCAAAATCTAACGCGCAAAAACGTTGCTTAGTTGACTGTTTTAAGTCCTTCATCAAACTTTGATAGCCCGGGTTATAGGAAATCACCAATTGAAAATCTGGGTGTGCTTTAACCAACTCGCCTTTTTTGTCGAGTGACAATTCACGACGGTGGTCGGTTAGCGCATGAATAACCACCATGGTATCTTGGCGTGCTTCGACCACTTCATCCAGATAACAAATCGCACCATGACGTGCCGCCAGTGTTAAAGGCCCGTCTACCCAACGTGTGCCACTTGAATCTAATAAAAAACGACCGACTAAATCTGAAGCGGTAATGTCTTCGTTACATGAAACGGTGATTAAAGGTTTGCCAAGTTTCCAGGCCATGTGTTCAATAAAACGCGATTTACCACAACCTGTTGGGCCTTTAACCATCACCGGCAGACGCGCATTGTAAGCGGCTTGGTATAACGAAACCTCGTTGCTCTGTGCTTGGTAAAACGGTTCTTTTTCGATGTTATATTGGCTAATATCCATGACCTGACCTTTTAAAATACGATGAAGTTACTTTTAATAAAGCACCAGGCCTGGTGGTTTATTAAAAGTAACCTAACTATGATTAACACTGAAATTGTCGATAGGTAAAAAAACCCCTGCTAATTGGCAAGGGTTTTATCTGCTAAATAAGCATTACTTATTTATGAACGCCTAACTTTTCTCTCCAACCTGGATAGATTTTGTCAGCGTCAGCTGGGAAGGACTCAAACGCACGTGCGAATTCTTGGTGATCTTTCGCGAATTCAATTGGGTCAGCTCCTTGCTGCCAACACTCATAAGCCTGGCGTAAAGAGATCGCACCGGCGGCTGGGCTGTCGATGTGACCATAAGAACCACCACCAGAGGTGTTGATAACGTTGCCGTGACCTAAGTTTGCGAAGAAACCAGGTAGACGTAGCGCGTTCATACCACCAGAGATGATTGGTGTAGTTGGCTTCATGCCGTTCCACTTCTGGTAGAAGAATGGCCCTTGACACTCATCACGCTCGATCATGTATGCAATGTTTTTGTCTTCATTGCCGCCTTCCATTTTACCGAAGCCCATCGTACCCACGTGGATACCTGACGCCCCTTGTAAACGGGAGATTTTAGACAATACAAATGCGGTATAACCACGATTAGCAGAAGGCGATGTGATCGCACCATGACCCGCACGGTGGTAATGTAAGTACTGTGAAGGATAATTACGACGTGCGGTTGTGATCATGCCTGGACCACCCACATAACCGTCAACTAGGAATGCAACGTTCTGTGCAAACTCACCAAACGCTTCTAGGATGTAATCGGCACGGTAAAGCATTTCGTAATGATCATCTGCAGTGATGTTTGCAGAGAACAATTTAGCTTGACCGGTTTCGTCTTGTGCACGTTTCATCGCATCAACAACTAAAGGCATAACTTTTTTCATTGGCGCGAAAACTTGGTTACCTTGTGGTTCATCATTTTTGATGAAGTCGCCACCCAACCAGAACTGGTAGGCTGCATTAGCAAATGGTTCTGGGCGTAAGCCCAATTTTGGCTTGATGATCGTACCGGCGATGTAACCACCGTTTTTGTAATCACGGCCAAGAATACGCCACATATCAGAAATGTCTTTTGCAGGGCCGTCAAACAAATGCAACTTAGTTTCTGGAACCCAGAAATCTACCATCTGTAGGTTTTTAACGTCGCCCATACCTTGGTTGTTACCAATCGCCAAGGTTAGGAAAGAAACCAACATGGTTTTGCCATCTGTCGCGTTACGGTCAAACAGATCGAATGGATAAGCGATTTTAATCACATGATTGGCTTCGTCGATTTCATAAACCAAAGCATCCACGCCTTTAGTGAAATCATCTGTCGTACAAACTTCAACGTTGGTGCCAGTTGAAGATTCCGCCGCAATGTGTGCCGCGACTTCTAAATAACCATAACCTGCGACCTGCTCCATGTTATAAGCCACCAAAATATGGTTTTGACCTGCAATTAGGTCTTCTTCTTTCAAACTCAAGTCCGCATAACGATTTGACTGATCCATTTAACTTACCTCAATAATAGACGGATAACCGTCTTTAACTATTTGTTATTGATAAAAACCAATAACCCCAAAATCTTTAAGGCCAGTTTATAGGAACTAAGAATTTATACAAATCAATATATTAAATGAGAATGATAGATTTTTATCTATACCTTTACTGTAGAAGGCTTTCAATTTTCTTTGTTAGGCTATTTACTTCAAGTTTTAACAACTCAATTAACTTCTGTGCCGCAACTGAATGCAGCTTGCCTTTTGATGAAACAAGATACCACTGGCGACGAATCGGAAATCCTTCAACATTCAAAATGACAATTTCTCCCTGTTCAACATAATTTATAACGGTGGCAAGTGAGGCCACCGTGATACCCAGGTTTTGCATCAATCCTAAACGAACCACTTCGTTACCACCCAAAATCATCTTGATGTTGGGTGTGAAACTTTGTTTTTGAAAGGCATTTTCTACTTGGGCTCGTTTACCGGATCCTTTTTCACGCATTAAAATTGGAATATTGGTCAGCTCATCTAATTTAATTTTTGATTTTTTAGCTAAGGGATGGGACTTGTGTGCGACAAAAGCCAATGGATTCGGAGCCAACTTTTCGGAGTCTACATTCAAACCCTCTGGCGGCTCTCCGAGTATATAAAAGTCGTCTTCATTTTTTTGTATTCGATCGAGTAATTGCTCCTTGTTTCCGACAGTCATCGCTATTTTAACTTCTGGATATCGTTCGACATACTCTTGTATCACTTTAGGTATAAAATATTGTGCCGAAGAAACCACAGAAAATTTAACTCGCCCACCTGAAAAACCTTTTTGATTTTTAATTCGATCTTCCGCGAACACTAGTTTTTCAAGTATGTCTTTAGCCGCTTCATAAAGTATTTCACCCGCTTGAGTTAAAAATACTTTCCGGCCAATCAGTTCAAATAACTGGACTTCAAGTGCATCGGCCATTTTTTTAACCTGCATTGAAACCGTTGGTTGAGTAAGGTGCAATTCTTCTGCCGCTCGCGTAAAACTTTTATGTCTTGCGATCGCCTCAAATACTTGAAGCTGACGAATGGTTGCATGTCGAATTAATTGATAAGGCTTATCTGCCACTTTAATCACCAGGCCTGGTTGTGTTTGTAGGAACTATTAAAACAAAAAAACCCAGGACAAGCCCGGGTTTTCAAGATATAAGATTTCGTTTTAAATCTTATTTTACGATTTGGTTCAATGAACCCGCCGCGTAACGTGCTTGCATTTCTTCTAGGCCAATCGCTTTGATCTTAGAACCATGACCTGCACAACCAAAGGCTTCGAAGCGGGCTTTACAGATTTCCATCATCGCATCTTCAGCCGCTTTGTAAAATTTACGCGGATCGAAGTTTGATGTATTTTCGGCTAGGTGCTTACGAATCGCACCGGTAGAAGCCATACGTAAGTCGGTATCTATGTTTACTTTACGCACGCCGTACTTGATACCTTCAACAATGGCTTCAACTGGTACACCGTAAGTTTGACCCATATCACCACCATAATTGTTGATGATAGTTAGCCATTCTTCAGGAACAGAAGATGAACCATGCATCACAAGGTGAGTGGTTGGGATACGCTCGTGGATCTTTTTGATCTGGTCGATTTTCAATACGTCATCAGATGGCTTAGAAGTAAACTTGTAAGCGCCGTGTGACGTACCTACCGCTACCGCTAAACAGTCAACATTGGTGTCTTTTACAAACTGAGCCGCTTCTTCTGGATCAGTCAACAAAGCTGAGTGATCTAGCTTCTCGTCAGAACCATGACCGTCTTCTTCACCCATCATGCCTGTTTCTAGTGAACCTAAGCAACCTAGCTCACCTTCAACCGATACACCACCCGCGTGAGCGATTTTAACCACTTCTGCTGTAATGCCTGCGTTGTATTCATAAGATGCTGGGGTTTTCATATCAGACATCAAAGAACCGTCCATCATTACCGAAGTAAAGCCAGACTGGATTGCACGTAAACAAACGCCTACGTCTGAACCGTGATCCTGGTGCATAACCAC
The DNA here is from genome assembly GCF_014859555.1 of Thiomicrospira sp. Lineage (GTDB taxonomy): Bacteria > Pseudomonadota > Gammaproteobacteria > Thiomicrospirales > Thiomicrospiraceae > Thiomicrospira. The sequence goes on from NZ_JACUTY010000002.1 coordinate 41,742, forward strand.
CGGAACGTTCGGGAACATTTCAACGGCACCCTGTACTAGGTGACGCAACATAGGTTCACCTGCATACTTACGTGCGCCAGCTGAACCTTGTAGGATAACAGGTGAGTCAACTGCGGCCGCAGCACGCATAATTGCACGAACCTGTTCCATGTTGTTTACGTTAAACGCTGGCATACCGAACTGATGTTCTGCTGCGTAGTCCATTAATTCACGAAGTGTAATCATCGCCATCTGCGAAACTCCTTTATTGGTTTCAAAAAAATTCTTAGCCCGTGGGCACTTATTCTGTCTGTTTCATAACCCATGCCAGCCTTTAGCTAACAACGGGTTATTTTCCCTTATAATTCAAGGGACTTTTACGATCTCTAATCGATTAGTTCCGCCCATAGTGCCGCGTTGTTCGCCACGAGTCAAGATGACTAAATCACCTTCTTGCACAATGCCAAACTTTTTAAGCTGAGCCAACACGTTTTGTTGAATTTCTTCATCATTTAAACCGGTGTAATCAACCATTGATGGATAAACACCACGATACATACACACTTTACGACGTGTGCTTAAGTGCGGTGTTAGTGCAAAAATTGGAATACCGGAACTAATACGAGACATCAATAAAGGTGTATTACCCGATTCTGTTAAAGCCGCAATACACTTAACATTAAAGTGGTTAGCGGCATACATGGTCGCCATTGCTATAGTTTCATCAACGGCATTGAAATAGTCTTCAATTCGGTGCATCGAGTGCCGCGTAGAACGCGATTTTTCGGCTTCATGACAAATGCGCCCCATGGTTTCAATAACCTGAGAGGGGAAACGACCAGTCGCCGTTTCACCAGACAACATGACCGCATCTGAACCGTCCATTACGGCGTTAGCCACATCAAATACTTCGGCACGTGTCGGAATCGCATTTTCAATCATGGTTTCCATCATCTGAGTCGCGGTAATTGTGACGCGGTTTAATTGACGAGCACGTTTGATAATTTTCTTTTGCAAGGCTGGTAGTTGCGCATCACCCACTTCTACACCCAAGTCACCACGTGCAATCATCACGACGTCTGAGGCCAATATAATGCCATCTAAAGTTTCATCATCCGCTACCGCTTCGGCACGTTCTATCTTGGATACGATACTGCAATGTAAACCGGCTTGAGCGGCTAAGGTACGGCAATATTCAACGTCTTCGGCAGAGCGTGGGAAAGACAACGCCAAGTAGTCTGCGTCTATTTTGGCGGCCGTTAGGATATCTTCTTTATCTTTTTCTGTTAAGGCACTAGCGGATAAACCACCACCCATTAAGTTGATGCCTTTATTATTAGATAAAGTACCGCCAACTGTTACCGTACATTCCACACGCTCACCAACCACTTGGTTAACCTGCATCACAATACGACCGTCATCTAACAATAATAAATCACCTGCCTTAACGTCATAAGGCAGGTTTTTATAGGTTAAACCAACCTCTTGCTGATTGCCCGCTTCATTACCTACTGCATTATCTAAGGCAAATTGAGCACCATCTTCAAGCTCAATTGGTCCATTTTTAAATTTAGCGATTCGAATCTTCGGACCTTGAAGGTCAACCAACACAGCGACTTCGCGATTTAATTTAGCCGCGGCTTCACGAATCCAGTTAGCTCGATCAATATGATCCTCTGCCGACCCGTGTGACATATTAATACGTACAACATCTACACCTGCTTTAATAATGCGCTCGATTTCGCCAGGACGATCCGTCGCAGGGCCAAGTGTAGCAACAATTTTTGTTCTTCTCATAGAAACCATTTAAATTACTTTTCCTTTCTTAAAAGGGCTTATGCTCAGTAAGATGGCTCGCAAAATAAACTGTTACCCCTAATCGGGGAATAGACACATCCGGCCTAAACAGCAATTCACTTCCCGAGACACCCTGTTACTTCCATAAGCCAATTCTTTATAAATGCGCACCAAACCTAGGATCACCAGGCCTGGTGCTTGATAAACCCGCTTATTTAGCGGCGCGTTTTTCCAGCATATCAACCGCTGGTAGTTTTTTGCCTTCCAAAAACTCTAGGAAAGCACCACCGCCTGTTGAAATATAAGATACTTGATCTTCAATACCATACTTATCAATCGCCGCTAAAGTGTCACCACCGCCCGCAATTGAAAAGGCCTTTGATTCAGCAATCGCTTTAGAGATGGTTTTAGTGCCTTCTCCAAATTGATCAAACTCAAATACACCCACCGGCCCATTCCAAACAACCGTACCGGCGTTTTTAATGATTTCAGCCAATTCAGCGGCTGTTTTCGGCCCAATATCAAAAATCATGTCGTCATCAGACACTTCAGACACATCTTTGGTTTCAGCCGCGGCGGTTTCAGAAAACTCTTTACCGGTTACCACATCTTGCGCTAGAGGAATCGAAGCACCACGACCGTTCATGATCTCGTTAAGCTTGTTCGCGGTTGGAACCAAATCGTCTTCACAAAGAGATTTACCCACATTATGCCCAGCCGCTTTGATGAAGGTGTTGGCAATACCGCCACCTACGACCAACTGATCTACAACCGTAGATAAAGATTCTAAAACCGTCAATTTAGTCGATACTTTAGAACCACCGACAATCGCCACTAATGGACGTGCTGGCTCTTTCAATGCTTTTGTTAATGCGTCTAGTTCTTCCGTTAACAACAAACCGGCACAAGCGACAGGTGCATATACACCCGCGCCATGGGTAGAACCCTGTGCACGATGAGCGGTACCAAAGGCATCCATTACATACACGTCACATAATGCCGCGTACTGCTTAGATAACTCTTCAGTGTTTTTCTTCTCACCGACGTTAAAACGTACGTTTTCAAGAAGAACTAACTCGCCTTCAGCGACATCAAAACCACCATTTAGGTAGTCTTTGATTAAACGGACGTCTTTACCCAGCTTTTCAGATAGGTTAGCTGCAACCGGAGCCAAAGAGTTTTCTTCAGAGAAAACCCCTTCTTCTGGACGACCAAGGTGTGACATAACCATCACCTTAGCGCCAGCTTTCATCGCCGATTCAAACGTTTTCATTGACGCACGAATACGTGCATCAGATGTTACTTTACCGCCTTTAACTGGAACGTTAAGGTCAGCACGAATTAATACGCGCTTACCCTTAAGATCCAAATCGGCCATTCGAATAAAAGACATAGCTTTCCCCTTACTTACCAACGTGCTCAACAACACGCATCATGTTGCAAGTATAGCCATACTCGTTATCGTACCAAGCCACCACTTTTACAAAGGTGCTGTCTAGTGCAATACCAGCGCCTGCATCAAAAATTGATGGGTGGCTGTTACCACGGAAATCAGTCGAAACCACGGCTTCTTCGGTATAACCTAGAACACCTTTCATTTCGCCTTCAGAAGCTTTTTTCATCGCCGCACAAATTTGCTCGTAAGTCGCTTCTTTGTTTAGTTCAACTGTTAAGTCAACGACTGAAACATCAGAAGTAGGTACACGGAAAGCCATACCAGTCAACTTACCGTTAAGCGCTGGCAATACTTTACCAACCGCTTTAGCCGCACCGGTTGAAGATGGGATGATGTTTTCCAAAATACCACGACCACCGCGCCAATCTTTTTGTGATGGACCGTCAACCGTTTTTTGAGTTGCTGTTGCTGCGTGAACAGTGGTCATCAAACCACGTTTGATACCAAAGTTGTCGTTTAATACTTTAGCAACTGGCGCTAAACCGTTAGTTGTACAAGAGGCGGCAGACACAATGGTCTGACCTTTGTATTCGTTGTGGTTAACACCGTAAACAAACATAGGCGTGTGATCTTTTGATGGCGCAGACTGAACTACTTTTTTCGCACCCGCTTGAATGTGTGCCTGGCAAGATTCTTCGGTTAAGAAGAAACCGGTACATTCGATAACCAAATCAACGCCCGCTTCATCCCACTTCAAGTTAGCTGGGTCACGCTCAGCGGTTAGACGGATTTTTTTACCGTTAACAATCATGTTGTTTCCATCTACTGAAACATCACCATCGAAGTTGCCGTGTACTGAGTCGTACTTCAACATATAGGCTAAATAGTCAGGGTCTAACAAATCGTTAATGGCTACGATTTCGATACCTGGGAAATCTTTAGCCGCGGCACGGAATGCCATACGACCGATACGGCCGAAACCATTGATACCAACTTTAATTGACATAGCTTTCTCCTAATTGATGAGGTGTTTAAAACGCCTGTTTTAAACACAACAAACTCGCCAGAAAACTGGCGAGTTAAACTTTAAAAATAAAACTTTTGATTAAGCGATTATTGCTTCAGCTTTTGCGACAACGTTTTCAACGGTGAAACCAAACTCTTTAAATAGCTCACCGGCTGGCGCAGACTCACCGAAGGTGTCGATGCCGACAACATCGCCCTCTAGGCCAACATACTTACGCCAAAAATCCGTTACACCCGCTTCTACTGCCAAGCGTGGTACACCTGGAATCAAGACCGAATCTTTGTAAGCTTGGTCTTGCATATCAAACATATCTGGACAAGGCATAGATACAACACGTACTTTTTTGCCTTTCGCTGTAATAGCGTCAGCCGCCTTAACAGCAAGCTCAACTTCAGAACCTGTTGCGATAATGATCAATTGCGCACCAGCTGCATCTTTAAGGACATAGCCGCCTTTCTCAATCATTTTAACTTGCTCAGGAGTACGCTCCATTGGCGCTAAGTTCTGACGCGAGAATACTAAGGCTGTTGGTGCATTACTGCGCATCATCGCTACTTTCCAAGACACCGCTGACTCAATGGCATCACAACCACGCCAGGTTTGGAAATTTGGAATCATACGCATGGTCGCAATTTGTTCAACTGGCTGATGCGTTGGACCATCTTCACCTAGACCGATTGAATCATGGGTGTAAACATAGATGGTGCCGATTTTCATCAACGCTGACATACGCAATGCATTGCGCATGAATTCCATGAACATTAAGAAAGTCGCGCCATAAACTTTAAACCCGCCATGTAGAACCATACCGTTCATCATGTGTGCCATACCAAACTCACGCACACCCCAAGAGATGTAGTTACCGTCGGCGTTGTTTTTGTTTACTTTAACCGTGCCTGACCAGTTGGTTAGGTTTGAACCGGTTAAGTCCGCTGAACCACCAAACATTTCTGGCAATAATGGCCCCATAGCTTCAATTGCATTTTGCGATGCTTTACGTGACGCAATGTTTGGCATTTCCGCTTGAGTTTTAGCAATGAACTTATCCATTTCAACTTCAAAGTTCGCTGGCAACTCACCCGACATACGACGTTTGAATTCTTTTGCTAAATCAGGATAGTTTTTCGCATAGTCTTCAAACAATGTATTCCACTCAGCTTCTTCATCCGCTCCTTTCTTGGTGTGATCCCATCCATCATAGATATCTTGTGGGATAACGAACGGCTCGTGCTTCCAACCTAGGTTTTCACGGGTTAGCGCGATTTCTTGATCACCTAATGGTGCACCGTGACAGTCGTGTGTACCGCAAAGGTTTGGCGAACCGAAGCCGATCGTGGTTTTAGTACAAATTAAAGTTGGCTTGTCTTGGATAGACTTAGCTTCATGGATAGCGGCATCAATGGCATCGGCATTGTGACCATCTACACCACGGATAACGTGCCAGCCATAAGACTCGAAACGACCCGCAACATCTTGCTCCATCCACTCATCAATGTGACCGTCAATTGAGATATTGTTGTCATCCCAGAAAGCGACCAACTTACCAAGACCTAACGCACCCGCCATGGCACAAGATTCGTGTGACAAACCTTCCATCAAACAACCATCGCCCATAAAGGCATAAGTATGGTGGTTTACAATTGCGTGTCCTGGACGGTTAAACTGCGCCGCTAACGTGCGTTCTGCAATCGCCATACCTACTGCGTTAGTAATGCCTTGGCCTAATGGCCCCGTGGTGGTTTCGATACCATCCGCATAACCATACTCTGGGTGACCAGCGGTTTTGGCATGCAACTGACGGAACTGTTTGATATCTTCCATACCCAAGTCAAAACCAGTTAAATGCAGTAGAGAGTAGATCAGCATTGAGCCATGACCATTTGACAATACAAAACGGTCACGATCTGCCCATTTGGCATTTTTTGGGTTGTATTTCATGTGGCCATTCCACAGTACTTCTGCAATATCAGCCATGCCCATAGGCGCGCCTGGGTGACCTGACTTGGCTTTTTGTACGGCATCCATACTTAACGCACGAATTGCGTTAGCTAAATCTCTACGAGTTGGCATATCAACGTCCTCAATTTTGAAAAAAATTCGGGTGTTCTAGAAGTTTCGGCGTTGCACACAGCCTTATCCAGAATAAACTTAATCTGCTATTCTCGCTTAAAAACAAGAATTCTTCAACAAAAATGCGAATCTTGCAAAAAGATTGCATGTCTTTTTTAGGCCAATAAAACTCGAATCACGCCCAACTGACGGGGCTTTAGTAGCGCCTTTTAATTCGCTCGAAGCGTTTGAATTTTATAAGAAATTTTTGTGCTTGCACTCTCATATAGTGATAACAAAGCCGGAATCACCAGCAAAATAAGCACGGTGGCAAACATTAAACCAAATGCAATCGAAATCGCCATCGGAATCAAAAACTGCGCTTGTAATGAGGTTTCAAACAGCAATGGTGTCAGTCCGGCAATGGTGGTTAAAGACGTCACCAATACCGCCCTTAAGCGTTGTACCGAGGCTTCTTCAAGGGCCTCATTTACATTCAGACCTTCTTCACGCAAACGTTTATAAAAACTCACTAAAATAATTGAGTTGTTCACCACAATGCCCGCCAGTCCGAAAAAGCCGAACATGGACAAGATGGTCAAACTCACCCCCATAACATAATGACCTAGAATCGCGCCAATTAAACCCAGCGGAATCGCCATCATCACAATTAGCGGCCAGCCATAAGACTCAAACACCCAAGCTAAAATTAAATAAATCAAAGCCATACCAATAAATAAACCCAGCATCATGTCGCCAAAAGTTTTTTGCTGATTTTTGGCCGTGCCTTCCAAGCTATAACGCACGCCATATTCCTGCATAATCTGGGGGAGCACATCCTGCTCCAAGTCAGCCAGAATTCGATTTGCGCTGTTTAGGCTCCGATCCACATCGCCCAGCACAGTTACGGCTAGTTTGCCGTTAAAATGTCGCATCACATCAAAACCTTGCTGGGTTTGCCAGCTCACGATATTGCCCAACGGCACGCGCTCGCCAGATGGGCTGATCAGTTGCTTGGCATTCAATACCGCGAGCTGCTCTTGCTGATTACGAGGCAACATAACCCTAACTTCAATTTCGTCTTCACCCAGTGTATAAATTTGCGAAAGTTGGCCAGAAAAAGCCGAACTCAGTTGCGCGCCCACCGATTGATAAGAAAAACCCATGGCTTGCGCGATCGGTGTCAGTTTAAACACCATTTGCTCGCGCCCATAAGGTAAATCATCCGACAAACCACTGACTCCTTCAATGTCATCTAATACTTGCTGTAAGTCTAGCGAGGCCTGTTTGAGATTTTGCGGTGACCCGCCGGTAAATTGAATTTGAATATCGCGACCCGGTGGCCCACCTACTTGCGATACTACATTAAAATTTTCTAGCCCAGGCATCGGGTCGATTTTTGCCGTCCAGCTCCGAATAAACTCGGCATTACGCGTATGTCGGCGATCCGGATCGAGCAGCTCAACATTGATCGTGCCATACACCGCACCCGATGAACCCGATCCTTGGTTATAAGCCACCACCGCGGTTTGAATAATACCGGGCTCCAGTTCTTGCTCGGTTTGTCGTAGAGCGGTATAAACCTGATCAACAAACTGCGCGGTAACCGTTTCCGGGGTGCCGGATACAAATTGAATCGAAGCATTAATTTTGTCGGCTTCAGGTGAGGGGAAAAACGTAAACCCCATACGCCCACCGGCGATCAATCCAATTGTTACCACAATCAAGCCTAATGCCATTGCCAGCACCGTGGCACGGCTTTGCAGTACCCAACGAATCACTTGGCGAAACTGAACCTGTCTAAAATGGTTAAACGCATTATCCCAACGCTCACGCAGCTGGTTGGTTTTCAAGGGTTTGCCATGCCGTAACCCAAAACGTAAATGCCCAGGAAGCACTAAGAAACACTGAATCAATGAGACCAAAATAACCGATACAATCACCATCGGAATCGCAAATAAAATCGCACCGATTTCCGCGCCAATCATCATCAAGGGTAAAAAGGCCGCAATGGTGGTCAGAGAGGAGGCCATGACTGGCGTAAACATTCGGTGCGCGCCGCCTTCAGCGGCTTCGGCCGATGACTCGCCTTGTTCATAGTGGGTCAAGGTGTCTTCCCCCACTACTATCGCATCATCGACAATGATCCCCAGTGCCATTATCAAGGCAAACAAACTCATCATATTAATGCTGCCGCCGGCTAAATAAAGCACCATTAAGGTTGTCATAAACGAGACCGGAATCCCCAACGCCACCCAAAAAGCGACTCGGCCATTTAAGAAAACATACAAAATGAGCAATACCAAAACTAAACCGCCCAAACCATTATTAACTAATAACATGATGCGTTCTTTGACCAGTGACCAGGTTTCATCATAAACCCTAAGATCAATGCCTGCAGGCAAACTCGGCTCCACTTCCGCCAACCAGTCTTGCATAATCCGCGAAGACACCAAAGTATCGCCCGATTCAGCACGTTGCAACGCCATCTCAATCGCGGGACGACCTTCAACCACCAAATAGCTGGCATCGCGAACCGGCCTTAAAGTGACTTCAGCCAACTCACCCAGCTCAAGATACTCAGTATCACCGACACGTAATGGCAATTCTCGAAAGCCTTGTTCGCTGCGACGCTGTTCAATCGCACGCAAATCTCTCGCGGTGTCTTGATCGCCAAACCGACCCGCTGGCACATCTTGACTCAGCTTATTTATTTGGCTCGCGATTTGATCAAAGTTTAGGTCATACTGCGCCATGGAAGCCATGCTCATCTCAATCGCCATTTCTTCTAATGGGCGACCGCGAAACTCGATTTTGTCGATACCCATATCTAACAATGCACGTTCGTAGTCTCGCACCAAATAACGTAAGCGATCTTCTTCACCCTGCTGCCCCATTACCAGCACTTTCGCTACTGGCTCGTAACGGATAATACGCTCAACAACGGGGGTTTGAATATCCTGAGGTAGGTTGCGCAATTCAGATACACGCTGGCGCACTTGATCCACCGCTTCAATCATATCGGTGCCTTCAACATATTTGAGCGTCACCACAGACACTCCCAATGATGAAGTTGAGGTCATTTCATCCAGGTTTTCAACATTACGCAATACACGCTCGATTGGATCGGTGACGCTTTTTTCGACATCTTGCGCATTTGCGCCCGGCCACACCACCCGAACCTGAGCATAATCAAGATTAAAGCTAGGGAAAAATTGTACATTTAACTTCATTAACGCCACGATCCCTAACAGAATCATTAAAGCCATCAATAAGTTAGACGCGACTTTATGGCGGACAAAAACGCCTATCAGCCCATAAGAAGTGGGTTTGCTCGTCGGTTTCATCGACGGCCTCGCGTTCCATTAAAGGTTTGCGGCGTCACCAATAACCCAGAAATCGCGTTAGGTAAATGCGTGACACTTAATTGGTCACCTTCCACTAACTCGCCTTCAATTAAAGCCCAACGTACATTATCCAATTCAACTTCGCCCACAACGGAAACAGCGCGTGCCACCAGCCGATCCTGTTCCACAACATAAACACGGTCACTACTATATAACGCACTGTAAGGCACCGCAAAACCCTGTCGTAAAATTGGCATTTCCAGCACAATTTCTAACACATCTCCTGGACGCAAATGGCGTAGCTCGGCTGGCACTTGAAAGAAGCTATCCAAACCTGAACTGGTCGCTTCGCCAGCCAAGCGTACTAACGGCAAAGCGGTTTGTTCACCCGTCGCCCGATACCAGGCCTGGATGGGCTGATTTTGATCTAAGGCTTGCTGAATTTTTAAGCGTGTTTTAGCTGGTAACTTAGCGCGTAACTCCAGTGAATCCAGCGGGTAATATTCAACTAATAAGCTATTAGCATTGACTTGGTCACCCTCTGCTACCGCTACCTGAAGCACTCGACCCGCGACTTTGGCTTTGACATGTGAACGCTCTACGTTCAGTTTCGTGCGGTTAAGATTGGCAAAAGATCGATCTAAACGTGCTTGAAGTTGTTTTAGCTTAACCGTTTGCTGATCGACGATTAAACGTGCGTTCATCAAGGCTAACGCTTGTCGTGCTAACGCGTCACGCGCTTGATCCACACTTGATTCAGCGGCTAAGTCGCGCGCAACTAACTGTTGATTTCTGGCCAGGTCGGATTGTTTGATTTTATATAACGCTTGCTCTTGCTCCAAGCGTTTACGTTCGGTCTTTTGGGCTTGCTGTTCGGCATCAAAAGCCGCCTGCGCTTCATCAAATTCAGCTTGTGCGGTTTGTAAGGTCAGATTGACCTCTAACGGGTTAAGTTGTAATAACGTATCGCCTGCCATAAACAAGGCGCCTTCTTTGAAAGGCAAACGTTTGACTTCTGCGGATAAAGGCGCCACGAGTTTGATACGCTGATTCGATTCGACCCGAGCGTATAAGGTATGATGCGGATTCCAATCTTGCTGGCTCAAACTCATGACCTCGACTCCCCAAGCGCGCTCGCTGATTTCAGTAGCGGGGGCTTGGGGTTTGGTCGCTTTCAAATATTGAAATACGGCGATCGACAACAACATAATCAACAACGGCCAAAGCCAAACTTTGATTTTATGCGACACTGACATTGGGATTCCTTTGCTTAAAAGCAATAGATGAACAACGTTAAATCAACACCGCAGAACCATCACATAAACCACCAGGCCTGGTGGTTATGAGCTTCCCCATTGATGATGCTCTGGATCCGAACGTAAACTCACTGGTTCTTGATGAATCAATACATCGGCTTGTGGAAACGCCTCTTGAATCCGCTCAGTGACCTCTTCCGCAATGCGGTGTGCTTTCACTAAAGGCATTCGATCATCTAACTCTAAATCCACTTGAATAAACATATTCGGCCCGGATCGATAGGTACGCAAGTCATTAAAGCCTTCCACGTCTCGATGAGACAAAATAATTTTCTGAATTTTCTCACGCATTGCACTCGGCAATTCAATGTCTAACAATTGATTAGCCGATTCTTTAGCCAGCTTTAAGGCACTCCAACCGATAAATACCGCAATAAATATCGCTAATACCGCATCGACCCACTCAAACCGCCACAAAGTCACGATTAAACCGACCGCCACCAAAGCATTGGCGGCAATATCGGTTATGTAATGTAGCGAGTCGGACTTAATCGCAGTGGACTGAGTTTGACGAACCACATAACGCTGAAACAATACCAGGGCACTAGTTAACAGCATCGAAAATACCATAATCCAAATACCAAGCGCTACCTGCTGAATACTTTCCGGATTAATTAAACGACCTATCGCATACACCAGCAAATAAAAAGCTGAACCGGCGATAAAAACACTTTGCGCCAAAGCGGCTAAAGGCTCGGCTTTGCCATGCCCAAAACGGTGTTCAGAGTCGGCGGGCACTTGAGCCAAACGCACCGCAAATAAAATCATCACCGAGGCCACCACATCCAAAGCTGAGTCCAGTAACGAAGCCAAAATACTCACCGAACCGGTCAGCCACCAACCAGCAAATTTAACCACAATCAGGGTTAAAGCTACACTAACTGACGCGTAAGTGGCTAAGCGCGTTAAACGTCGACTATCCACGGGACTCCACCGAGTTTTTAGTGCTGATTAAATGGGTTTTGTAATTATCGAGCCTTGCTAAACGTTGCTGATCAATCGCCTGACCCATTTTTTCTCCCATTAAGCCACTATCGGCTAAGGCTTTCGCATCCACTTGACGACAAGCCTCAAGCGCGCCAAGCCAGAAAGCTTTTTGCTTATATTCTTCCGTTTCAAAACCCAAACGTCCGTGGTGATCGGCTTCACACACGGTTAATAATTGTTCAAAACGCTCCGGTTGACGCATCGCGTCACAGCCTTTGATAACTTTAAGCATATCTTTTGGCGCCATATCTAAGCCACCGCGATGAATCCAGCCATGCCACTCGGTAGCACGTAACGCCAATTGGAGAGTCGACTTAGGAACTGGATAAATTTGTGCCCAGCGACTAATTAATGATGTGCCGGCTTGCTCATGCCCCGGGTGTTTAGGCCAAAAACTAGCGTGCGTTAAGCTTTTGCCTAAATCATGCACCAAGGCCGCAAAGCGAATATCTAACGAATTCGATAATTTGGCCGCCGCATCCAATACCATCATAGTATGCGTACCGGCATCGCCTTCCGGGTGTTGTACCGGTGATTGCGGCACCTCAAACATTTTATCTAATTCAGGAAATAACACACTTAACGCACCGACTTCACGCAGACACTCAAAAAATAAGCGGGGACGTTTGGTTAACAAAGCTTTGGATACTTCCAGCCAAACTCGATCAGGTACTAAATCATCCAATTCACCTTGAGCCGACATTTCGCACAACAAAACTCGCGTTTCATCGGCCAATTGAAAATCGAAATCCGCTAATTGTGCCCGGAAACGAGCCACTCTTAACACCCTCAACGGATCTTCGGTAAAAGCCGGCGATACATGACGTAATACACGAGCGTGAACATCTTGCTCGCCACCGTAAGGATCAATCAAACGACCGGACTGAGTCATCGCCATCGCGTTAATCGTCAAATCCCGGCGCATTAAGTCTTCTTCGAGCGTGACTTCTGGCGAGGCATTAACTTCAAACCCATGGTAACCATGACCCGATTTACGCTCGGTACGGGCTAGTGCATATTCTTCCTGGGTTTCTGGGTGTAAAAATACCGGAAAATCGACACCGACTTGCTTACAACCCAACGCCAACATTTTTTCAGGCGTAGCACCCACCACTACCCAGTCACGATCCTGAACAGGAATATGCAACATCCCATCCCTGACCGCTCCGCCAACTAGGTAGACTTGCATGTTTACTTAAACTCGCTTGAATTACGCCCAGCATGTTCACGAAAAAACTCATAACGTTGACGAATTTTATGCGGAACGATGTAACTTGATAATATACTTTCGATACTAGCTGGTTCAAATCCAAATTGACGTGAAAAATCCTGCTGGCTAACCAGGTCAACCGCCAACTGTTTTTGCTGATAGGCATCTACTGTTTTGAAAGGCGCTAACCAGCCCAACCACAACATAAATTTTGCGTTCGCTTGGCACATAGGCAGCAATTTAGCCGATTCCAACCCCATAAAGCCACTCACCCATTCGGCCAAGTCCATTAACGTCATACGTTCTTCACCGGCCAGCTCAATTTTGGCATTAAAACAACTAGGGGTTTTAATCGCTACAACCAACGCTTGGGCAAAATCTTTAACCCAAAGTGGCTGAACTTGTTTTTCTGCGTTTGGAAGCATCATAAAAGTAGAACGTTCTAACTGCGCTTTGTATAGCCGCGTGGTGTTATCACCCTCACCAATTAGTAAGCCGGCTCGTAAAATGGAGGTTTTGCTGAAAGCCATGTTGTGAATAATGCTATCGGCTTCACCTAATACCCGCAACCAGTTAGATTTAGCTTGAGTTGCATTGGCACCGATTTGCGACAACTGAATTAAACGAGCCAAGCCGACCTGCTCGGCGGCTTTTTTGATGGCTTGGGTAACACTAACGAAATCGGCTTCTTCAACGGTTTCTGAACGATTACTTTGGTCTGCTAATAAATTAATGACCGTATCGTGACCTTTAAACAAAGATACTAATGCATCTACACTTTGTTTTTCAACACTCACCAACCGAACACCAGGAATTAAAGCTAACTCGCGATAACGCTCAACCCGACGCACCGCCACACTAACCTCATAGCCAGCCGCCGTTAAAGCCGAAATGGCCGCACGGCCTACAAAGCCCGCACCGCCTAACACACATACTTTTTTTCCCAACTTCATCATTCAATATTCTCTCTTATGTTCTGAACGGCCGAATTATTCAGCGTTAATCTATTCGAATAGGACGAAAGCACGCAATATTAAGGAAAAGTTCTAAACCGGTCAAGCAGCTCAGTCCGCTCAACCCTTAGGTTAGACTCTTTTGATAAAGCCGCATGAAGTCATCGGCGGGTATCGCCTGACTGACAAGAAAACCCTGATATAGGTCACAGTCATGTTGCATTAAATAAGCCAGTTGATCGGTATTTTCAACGCCTTCTGCCAACACACATAAGCCAAGCGCATGCCCCATGGTAATAATTGCATTAACAATTTGTTGACCGTTTTGCTCGTGACTTAAGTCAGCCACAAAACTCTGATCAATCTTAATCACATCTAACGCAAAGCGTTTTAAGTAAGATAATGAAGAATAACCCGTGCCAAAATCATCCAAGGCCAAAGTCAAACCTAGCTGGCGCAGCTTTATTAGTGTTTCATCTATGTGCGAGACTTCTTGCATCAACGCACTTTCCGTTAACTCCAGTTCTAAATAACGCGCTGGAAACCCTGTTTCATCCAAAATCTTTTTAATTAATTTATCCACACCGCCATGGCGTAATTGCTGCGCCGATACATTAACCGCTAGACGAAATGGCGGATAACCTTGCGCCAACCAAGCCTGGCCTTGTGTACAGACCTCTCGCAATACCCATTCACCTATTTCCTGAATCAAACCGGTTTCTTCCGCCATGGGAATAAAGTTTAGCGGCGAAATAAAACCTTTCTCGGGATCAAGCCAACGAATTAAAGCTTCCGCTCCAACAATGTGATTGGATTTCAAATCGACTTGTGGCTGATAATAAACCTTCAAGTGTTTTTTAAAGATCGCCTGTTTTAACTGAAGCTCTTGACGCACACGCTGACGTGCGAGCTCGGTTAACTCGTCGTTATAAAAGGCAAAACTGCCTTTACCATCAGCTTTTGCGCGATAAAGCGCGGCATCGGCATTTTGCAATAAGGCATCGGCATTTTGCCCATGATCCGGAAACACGCTGATCCCCATCGTTACACCCACCCTAACTTCGGCACCTTGGGTTAACTGAAGCGGCTGACTGATATTTTGCGCAATGCGATGCGCCAACACTTCAGCGGATTTGGTATTAGGTAAATCCTCAATCAACACCGCAAACTCATCGCCCCCCATTCGGGCGAGGGTATTCATTTGACCAAGTTGATCGGACAACCGAGAGGCTAACGCGGCTAATAACTCATCGCCAACAGCGTGACCGTAACTGTCATTTACGTCTTTAAACCGATCTAAATCGAGCATAATCAGTGCCATCTTTTTATGCTCACGCTTAGCGTGTTTTATTTGATGACTTAGACGTGTCATAAACAACACTCGATTAGGCAAGCCAGTTATATGATCGTAATGAGATACATAATCAATCAACGCATCTTTCTCAGCCGCTCGGGTTTCTATTTCGAATTTGTGTGCCATCAACTCACGACGCCAAATCATCCAGAGCATCAACATTAAAGCAACCATGGCTAAACTGGAAATTAAAGTAACCCAACCTACTAGCTCTCGCAAAGGATCTCTTGCTTGACCTTGCGTCATTTGGGTAAACACAGTCCAGTTAGCATTCTGAATGTCAGTATAGCCAAACACCATTTTTTCATCATCACACGTTTTAATAACCGAGCCCAAATCTGAAACACCTTGAACTTGCAACAACCAAGATGAATGCATACAACTAAACTCGACAACTGCACGCCCAGCCTCATCCAGGCCCAAAAACTTTGGTGTATTACCCTCCTGAACGACTAAATACGACATTGCCCCATCTGGTGCAGCTGACCAGTGCTGCAATGCTTTTAATAAAATGTCAGCAGGTGAAGCATGCAACACCAGTACAATACTGCGCTCCATGTCTTCAGCCGGAAATGGTATCAGCCACTCTAAATGCAAAACGCCTTGTTCATCTTTGTACAGGCTACTTTGCATCACTTCTTGGGCGCGACCCGAATCAGAAATTAACTGACTAAGGATGTTTGAGTTAGTGTGCGCCTTACCACCCCAATATTTGACCAACTGACCAGCAGAATAAACTTCAATCGCATCATAACCATAGGCTTTAATTCGATTCGTAAATACACGGTCCAGAATTTGCTCTAAACCTGAATCTTCATCAACAATTAGCCAGCGCTGTATCGCCTGCATTAAAAACACGTCACTCGCTAAATTGTTTGCGTCACCTTGGCGTTCGGCTAGCCAATTATTGATCAGGTCGGCCTGGAGTTGCGAAAAGGCCATTAATCGATCTCGAGTTTCGCGCTCTACTTGAGGCGTTTGTTTCCAGATTAAGCCCCCAGAAATAATCGGAACCATTAAAGCTGTCGCAAAAAAACCAGCAATTAACCAACGATTATAACGGATTAATGGTTTTTCAACCCGCTCTAACCGATTTAACCCTTGCCAGCTGGTCAGCAACACATAAAGCAATAAAGCCGTAATCGCGACAAACAGCAAGCCTTTTGTCAGGCTAAGAGTCACAAGTAAATCAGGCGATTTAACCAAAAATACCAAAATATAGTCTGACAAACCTATCCATAAACCCGCCAATATGGCATAGGTTAGGCTTACGCCAATCGGTAATCCCAGCCATTTTCTGATTCGCACAACAAGACTCCTAAGCAGGTGCACACACCGAGTATATTTATGCGACCATTCTAAAGTAATCCAGATTAAAGATTAAACGATTTTTGAATAGGCAAGATTAAACGGTATGCGTCAGCAATTGATTAAGACCGCGACTTAAGTCTGCTAAAATAGCGCTCAAAATCGATTTTGAAAGGAGTGATTATGCAACCCATGCAGGTATCGGCTTATAAAAGCCCTAAAAAAAATGAACTGTTTTTATTTATTCCGCAGGTCAGCGGGCTGGATGAGTTACCCAAAGAGCTATTAGTCATGTTTGGCAAACCTGAGCACGTCATCGATTTTGAACTCACCCAAGATCGCAAAATGGGGCGTGAAGATGCAAAACAAGTCTTAGAAAATTTGCATAGTAAAGGCTACTATATGCAAATGCCGCCCAATGAAATCGAAAAGATCAGCGACATGCCACCGCCACCAGAGCGCCTAGACAACATATTTTAAAATTACGAATTAAGACGTTAAAAGTAAGCTTCAAAAGCATCTACAAACTCGGGACTAAAATACTGGCTACTAATAAATACAGGGTAGCAAATTAAAACAGGCCAGAGCTGTAATTTTGTCAACAAGCGGAAAACCGATAAGAATATAACTCTTATCGGCTTAATAGGTTAAAACTAATCAGGCCAAACACGACGACTTAAAATTACTTTTTTTTCTGGCTCTTTCTTTACAGCAGGTTGTTTTTGTGGCGGTTGTTTTTTTTCAGTTACCGGTGCAGAAGGCTTCTGTTCTGCAACTTCACTTGCAGAAGTGCTTTCTACTTCATCACTTACAACCGAATCATTATTTTGTGTAGTTTTTGGTTTACGTCTAGTTACCATCTATTTCCTCCCATAAAAGGTTTATTTCAAGTTTAGCTTTTTCATTATCCATTTCAACGACACCACGCCCCATACCCATTGAGTCTCGGTATACCTTTCGATCACGGACAATACTTTTCAACAACAACAATTCACTATAATCGGCAAGATACCCTTGGGCTTCTTCAACCTCCTTAACCGATGGATTAGTTGGAGCAAGGGTTAATACCGCACGAACTCGAAGATTTGGATTATAATCTCGAGATAGTAAAATTATTTCTTGCAAACTTGGGAGTACATCCAAGTCAGGCTGAGACGGTCTAAATGGCACTAGCAAGGTGTCTACAGCGGTAAGCCCTGTTCTAAGCTCTCTGCTATCTCGGCCACCAGCATCAACCAGTACGTACTCATAACGCTTACCCAGATCCAAAACGGTATCACGGATATTATCAAATGCCTGAACATGGTGGACACGAGGTAAGTCTAACTCCTGCCTATCTAAACACCAGTTGGAGGAGGTGCCTTGCCGATCAGCATCAACAATGATCACATCTTTACCTTTAGACGCTAATAAGGCCGCAAGATTAACAGTTAAAGTGCTTTTACCACAGCCGCCTTTGATATTGCCAATTTGAATAATCATAGTGCCTACTTAACAAATATCTTGTTTAAAATTTTAACGCAATAACATTCGGATAGCTCATTAAATACCCGTTAACTGTTCTATGGCCCGAGTAGCGGCTTCAGCGGCGACATTTATATCAGCCTCATTACCTGCCAAAATCAATCGGCCATATGCACCAATAGCTCTAGCCTCGATCAGTGTAATATTAGCCGCCTTTTCAGCTTCATTGGCGGCATATACAATATAACCAGCGGGCTCTGTCTCAAGAATATACATACTATGACCAGGTAACATCATCGAACCTCGACGGTTATCCCTGTTAATCAAAACCGCATGGTCTGGCATTATAGATCGAATTATTTCATTCCACATTATCCGACACTTCTGACGGTTACACTCTGTTGTTTTTAAAAAATCCAACATTGTTTTTCCCGATTCCAGCACATCACTCTGATCACGGTGATGTATAAACATTGAGCCATAAGCCCTCTCAACTAACTGCTGACCTAAATGCACGTTGGATGATTTTAAAGCTATATCCGTCAAACGATGAACGGCCATACCAGGAGCGACTTCCAACCAAAGACAAGCGTCTCCTGGCACAGGTAAAAAACCCTGTGAGGCTGTACCCATATAGGATGCAATCTGCGGTTGAAGTGAATTGATGTTTATATATGTTCTAAGTTTAATCATAATATTTAGTACTTAATCTATTTGTGCCAACAGGGCACGCAAGGCTTGCGTACGATTACTTAGCCTTGATTTAATAACGGGTGTGAGTTCGGCCACGGTTGCCCTTTCACGCAAAAGATAAAAAACAGAATCATATCCATAACCTTCTTTACCACGGGCTTCATTCAAAATATAACCGGTCCAATCCGCCGTCACACATATCGGCAAGGGATCCATAGCATGCCTTACATAAGCCATAGTGCAAACGTATTTAGCCTGTCGATGGCCCTCCGGAACGTCGTGCATTACTTTCAATAATTTTTGCACATTAGCATAATCGTCAGCGTTTTCACCGGCAAATCGAGCGGAAAACAAACCCGGCGCGCCATTCAATGCCTCAACAAACAAACCGGAATCGTCACCGATAGCCGGTAATCCAGTTTTCTCTGCGGCAAAGCGAGCTTTAAGAATAGCATTTTCAATGCAGCTATGGCCTGTTTCCTCTACCTGATCAGAAAAGAACTCAGACTGCAAATACACATAGTAACCTTTCAAAACCGCTTGCATCTCTACAAGCTTACCAGGATTACCAGACGCTAAAACAATCGGCTTAGTGTTTTGATAGCCCGCTAGTTTATAAGGAGAATACATTAGATAAATCCTGTTTATTCAGGCATCACAGACGAGTGATGATGAACAATTTTCCAATCATTATTACGGAACTCATAAACAAAAGTATAACGCGCAGGAACCTCTTTCGTACCTGACTTATCTGTCAACCGAAAAGAGTAAATCCCAGCGTCCGTTAATTTATTACAACCTTTTTTAACATTACGTTGCACAATAGTTCCAACAGGCTTTTTTTCTAAAAAATGTGAAAAATAATCTTCAATCTCAGCCAGGTTTGTTCTGGCTAAATTTGATACCGTTGGTAGCAATACGGCGTCATCAGCATAAAGCGCAGAAACGGCTTTGGGATTAAGTGTTTTTAAGGCCGCACTCCATTTATCAAAAAGCTCTGCAGCCAACTTCTCATCTACTGGCGCACAAAAACTATGCTCGTTAGCCGACAAGGTATCTATAGGGCGAGACGAAACGCCTGTCACTAGCTGAGAAGGGGTTCTCAATGAAGTACTTAAGCTGACCCGTGCCTTATTTTGACTTTCGATACCAAGTGTTCCGGTTATGTGAACCGTTTGATTTTTCATTTTATTATTCCTTTTATTTGTCTTGCTAAGCCTGAAGCAAACTAACCAATAAATTAGATTAGATTAAAAACCAGCTCGACACTATGTTTTGGCTGTCTGAAAGTACTCAGTACCTTTTTCAAGTAAAAACTCTAGAAATTCATTGGCTAAAATTGACAATGATTTACCCGTAGGATAAACAATATTCAGCTCTTTTTCTAACGGGAAACCTTCAACATCTAAAATAGCCAAGGGCCCTTCTACGCCCTCTATATATAGTGAGTGCTTAGGCACAACTGAAATACCCAAGCCCCCAAATACAGCATGCTTGATGGTCTCTGTACCTTCTAATGTAAGCTTTTCGTTAATGACCAAACCTTGTTGATTAAACCTTTCCTCAACCGCGGAACGAATCCCTGAACCAACTTCTCTCATCAAAACAGGCTCTTCAGCAATGCGAGTTAATGAAATGTTTTTAACCCCAACGAGTTTATGATCTCGATGTGCAATAAATACCAATGGATTTGGAGCGAAAGGTATAACAACGGCATCTAGTGAAGTTGGCGGCTTTTGACCCATGATGTATAAGTCATCCAGATTCTCTTCAATTCGACTTAAAATTGTTTCTCGATTACAAACGGTAAAAGATAAATCAATATCAGGATATTTTTTTGAAAAATCACCCAGTGCTAAAGGTAAAAAATACTTTGCCGTCGTTACTACCGCGACCCTTAGACGACCTTTCCTCATACCTTTGAAATCATTTAATTTCATTTCAAGGTTTGATAGCACGTCAATCACCTGGCGACAAGAGTACGCCACCTCTTCACCTACATCTGTCAAATATATATTACGGCCGATTTGCTCATACAACGGAACATCGAGACTTTCCTGAAAACTTTTTATTTGAGTCGAAACAGTCGGTTGAGTCAAATGCAAAGCTTCAGCTGCTTTTGTAAAACTACTGTAACGTGCAACTGCTTCAAAAACCTGAATCTGACGCAAAGTCAGATACCGGATTAAGTGATGGCTAGAACCAAATTCCTGCGCATTTTTTGTCACATTACTCAACCTTAAGACTTATTTACACTTACTAGGTGTTAAAACTTCTGCATTCAAACTAAACATAAAATAGTGATAGCCCTTTTTAACGTCTTTCATTAGTTCATCACTCACAAGACCATACTGATCTTCATTGACCATAACCATAAATAAAATATTACTGTCCGCATCAAAGTGGCCCGATTGAACTCCCGAGTCTCCTTCTCCAGAAACATAAAAGAAAGTAAAACCTGTAATACCGACCTTTCTAAATATTTTTTTTACGCGGTCTTCTAAGGTATTAGATGTGATTATCTGCATCAACTTTTGGTTACAAGACATCGTTCAAACTCCAAAATTACAGGCCAATATACCAATTGGCAATCGAATAAAATAATGGTATGCCAATCAACACATTAAAAGGAAAGGTAACACCAAGTGCAAGAGTCAAATAATAGGATGGGTTTGCCTCTGGAATTCCCATACGCATGGCTGGCGGAACCGCTATATATGATGCACTCGCAGCCAAAATTGCTACCAGAAGCGTACCGCCGACACTAAACTCAAGCAAGGTCGCACCCACAAATATACCTATTAACCCACCAATAATGGGCATAACGATACCAAACGCAACTAGGGTGCCACCTACTTTTTTAAATGACTTCATTCTTCTCGCAGCCTCCATGCCGAGGTCTAGCAAGAATAAACAAAGAACACCCATAAAAATCTCGTGAGAGAAAGGGTAAACTTTCTGCATCGCTTCAGGACTTGCTACCGCGCCAATCACCATAGCACCTAGTAATAAAACTACACTGCCATTAGTTAAGGCCTCATGTAGCAGTGACTTCCAAGGAACGCTAGGGCTTTCAGCGTCACCCGTATTCTCAGCTAATTGTATTTGACGTCGTGCCATCGCAGCCAATAAAAGCCCGATAATTATGGCTGGTGTTTCCATCACCACCATCATAATAATAGGGTAGGTTTCGTGACTGATTCCAGAGGCTTCTAAAAACGCAACCGCCGTTAAAAAAGTACCCGCACTTACTGAGCCATAATGCGCTGTAATTGCGGCGGCATTCATCCTATCAATACGGTCACGGAAACGTAACAACATATAACCAATAATGGGTAACAAAAAGCCTAATACCGCGGCCCAAAAAATAGATTTTATAGCCAATCCCAGCTCGGCGTTTGCAAGCTCAGCACCACCTTTAAGACCTATCGCAATCAAAAGGTAAAGAGATAAACCTTTCGATAGACCTTCAGGAAACTTAAGATCAGATTTAATGACCTTTGCAAAAACACCTAAAGCAAAAAACAAAATCGCCGGAATGAGAATTGCATCCAAACCCATGATATGACCCCTTATAAGTGGTATTTAATAAACTAGAGCCATATTAAAACAATTTTAAATTCCTGAATAATTGATTATAAAACTAGAATCCATTGATCCTAGCCTATGAGTCACCCCTACTACCTTTTAATTAAGTCCGTTTTCATCCTTAAATTTATTAAAGTATCCTCGCACAATAGTGTTAGTCGACATGTTTTCTATTCTGCTAAAAATAACAAAACTAATAACTGCATGGATAGCAAGTGCAATCAATAAACCTTCAAAAATACCAACTTGATACACTAGCAGTCCGCAGACGGTTGCTAACAACAATGCATACGGGCCATGATGTGCTACATGCAAAAGCCCTAGAATCATCTTAATGCCAACGAAAACCATAATAATACCTAAAGCAAACTTAGGTAAAAACTCGAGATATTCTACGTTGATCACGAAAAACGTAATCACTATCCCGATTATAAGCACCGAAAACTTAGTGTAAGCACCTGCAAGTCGGTTGGTCGAACTTTTTGCTAAACCATCTAAATTAGTCATCCCACCAAAGAAACTAGACCCCATATTAGATACCCATATGGACAATAAACTATTGTTACTATTGCACTTACGTTTTAATGGATCGATTTTCTCAATCGCGGCATTACTCATCACTTGTTCAATCACATCTATTACAGCCAGCATTAGAGCAAAACCAATTGCATACATCCAGATACTAAATGAATCAAAATTAGGAATAGGCAATGCCAAACTTAGCTCTGCATCTTCTACATTTAGCATCGCAAGCGGAAAGAAAAGTGATACCACAATGCCAAATAAAATCAAAATAAAATAGGGGATTGCGGGTTTACTATCCTTATAACGCTTAAAAAGCACCAAAAATAGAAGCGCCCCTATAATAGATAAGAAAATTGCTGTAACACGATCCGCTGAAAAAAATTCAGATACTGACTCTAGCCCAGCTGGCAACTCATAAGTAAACACTATAAATGCCAAAACAATTTTTAACCCTATTCCTGCAAGCAACCCCTCAACCAAGTAAGTAGGTACCGCCATTAGGATATAACGTTGCCAATTAAACCGCCAAATAAGAGCTTGAAAGCTAGCTGTTAGGAAAATAATAAAGGCCATGTTCTGAATTCCAAACATGGAAACACCCATTGCCAGAATCGGAGCAAGGCCCGCTGCAATACCTGGCGCACCGATAAAGTTACCAGGCCTAAACCAAGCAAAAAGCCATCCAACAAACGAGGCAAATGCTACCGTAGCCAGCCCAACCTGAATTGGGTAGTCTGACATCATCGCAATACCTATCGACAAGGGTATCGCCATAGTAGCTGTAATAATTCCCGCTTGGGTGTCACGAACTAAATACTGTTTCTGAAAAGCTGCACAACTATCATTTGTACAGACTTTATCCTCTTTTGAACCATTTTCTTGCGTTTTATTAGCTGTCATAGTTAACAATACCACTTCATTTATGCATAAACGTACATTCTGTAATAACTCACAACTTATGTCGGAGTTTTGTTACCAGGTTTCATCATTTAAACTTTTGGCTATGAATGATTATGGTTTAAGCATGCCCCTTAAGGGTTTGCAATTACTGTTTGCAAAGAAATTAGGTTATTAAGTTCTTCACAAAACAAGTGGGTTCACTTTTAATGAAATCACCGCAGCTTAAGTACGGCTGATGAAAACACTCAAACACGAGCTAATTTCAAAAAAAAGGCTGGTCAGACCAGCCTTTTGGAATTAGGTTACTGATAGATAAAAAACCTATCAGTAATTACTAAGCAAGTGAGGTTAATCAGATTTGACCAAATTTAATATTTTTGCTGCAACATCACGCTCCTGTTCAGACAGGGTTTCGTTCTGTGCATAAATTATTAAGCTAGCATAATCACGACCAAAGCTAATATTGGGATGAACCTCCATCTCTTCAGTCAACTGCGCAACATCATCTAAAAAATCACGCAGTGTTTCATAACCTTCAAAAACAAATTTAGCTTCTAAACTAGAGGCATTTTTACTTTCCTTCCAATTTAGACTCATGCAAAACCTCCTTTCATCGGATGCGGTGCATGAGATTTGGCAATATAATCAGCAGACCATTGGCGAATGCGATGAAGTTGACTCACTTCCTCTTCGTATAATCTACCGAATAACTCAGCATCACCTACTGAACCAATATTTGAGCTAAGCTTATATGCCTGCTCATACAAGTTTATCAATTGCATTTCATTCAATTCACAAATCGACAAAGCTTCAATGATATTAAAAGAAGGCTTTGATGGTGTTAATACAGTACCTGAAGGTAATGCACCATGATCCACCATACGCTCAGTTAATTCTGATGCATGACGAAACTCTTCATTCGCAAGTTGAACAAACTCTTCAGCAAATTGATTTTCTGTACGAGCCTGGCATAACGCGGCATGTGCCAAATATTGTTGTGCTGCACTGAATTCTAGACTCATGGCTCTACCAAGAAAACCCAAAATCTGAGGATTCATAGCGGCTGAACCAGCAAGCTCACGCCTAGTATATTGACCTACGCCTGCCATAACACTATTTCTAGCTGTTCTTTGATAAGTCATAACCACTCCTTAAGCATGAGGCAAGCCTCATGCTTACTGCAATATTTACAGACGAGAAGCTGGTTTAATACCTGCAACAAGTACAGGTTCAACTTCTTTGTGCGGACGCGCAATGATGTGTGCCGCAACAAGTCCATCACCTACACGCTCACAAGCATCTGCACCTGCACGAACTGCTGCATTTACCGCACCAGTTTCACCACGAACCAAAACGGTAACGTAACCACCACCGACAAATTCGCGTGTGATTAAACGAACTTCAGCCGCTTTCGTCATCGCATCAGCGGCTTCGATCGCTGGAACTAAACCGCGTGTTTCAATCATACCCAGTGCAATACCATGTTCATTGCTCATTCTAAAATCTCCATAATGAATTTAAACGCTGTTTTGAGTTCGTAACAGGGTTAAAGTTCAAATGATTCTTTGAAACTAATCTTGAATTAAGTTACCGTTCAGGATTGGATCAACTTCTTTGTGTGGACGAGCAATAATGTGCGCAGCAACCAGGCCGTCACCAACACGCTCACAAGCATCCGCACCAGCACGAACCGCTGCGTTTACTGCACCAGTTTCACCACGAACCATAACAGTTACATAACCACCACCAACAAAGTCGCGAGAAACCAAGCGAACTTCAGCAGCTTTAGTCATAGCATCTGCTGCTTCAATAGCAGGAACTAAACCACGGGTTTCGATCATACCCAATGCAATACCATATTCAGTAGACATATCATTCTCCTAATAAAAAAATTAAATTTAACAAATTACATTAATAAGTGAGTTCGTAACTGTTAAAAATACTTTTAAATCATCCATAGTTATAGACGATTTAAATCCTTACTCTTAAGTGAGAATAAATCTCACTCTGAAAACAAACAACTTAAGAATTTTGCACTACCCAGTTGTCAATAATGCCACTGATTGTTAGATCAGTTAAATAACGATCATCACCAGCTGCGGTCCTTGCCGCAGAGTTAGCGATAGTAAACACCCAATCGCCAATCTCACATCCGATAGGATCAAGTGCAACGGCTACTCCACCAGAGACACTTAACAAAACTTTTACAGGTAAATGACCCATGCCATCTAATCGACTGGTTAATATGAGTCGATGTGTTACCTGGTGAATCTCCACTAGTCAGTCTCCCACTTATCGATAATTCCGACAATGGTCAAATCACTTGGATAAGCTTTTGTACCTGTCGCATCACGAGCAGCAGAACTTCCTACACAAAGTACCCAGTCACCTGGTTTACAACCAACAGGATCGACCGCAACTTGTGGACTACCGTCAGGCTTATCTCTAACGATTAACAGAGGTTTGTGATCCATTGATGCAATACGATTTGTAGACACAATTGCTTTATCAACCAGCATAATCTTCATAGTGTATTAAAACCTAATTTACAACTTCGTAATATGCGCTTTATTTAAATAAGCGCACGGTATAATCCTGCGCGACCAGTTGTAGGGTTAATACTTCAATTAACAATTGAATGTTAACTGTAGGTGTAAACGGTAGTGCGTAAATGGCATCCTTAATAAACTTCTGATGCGCCCGTGAAACGAGGTCAATCGCCAAGGTGTCAGTCAAAGCATATAAACTTGATAAGTTAATAGTGTGCTTTGTCAGACCATCCGTTATTCCTAACCATACAACTTTATTGTGTCGATATCCAAAGGTTAACTCAAGCACCTTATTTAAAGATGCTAGATCCTTGTCAAGCTCATATTCTGTCATTATCTGCTTAGACAAACCGCGTCTATGAGCATATTCGTATTCAGTTAAACTACTTACATCCACCTTAACCAAATCTCCGTCAACATGCTTTAAGCAAGCCATATTGGCGGCATTAACTAAGCTAGCATCTAAATCAATAGACTGAGTCAGTAACATAAAATCTCTTATGAGCAGGTTTGTATCAGTGCAATATGTCTTTGCTTCCCACTGCCACCTACCCAGATTTTTTAATGCTTTATCTTTAAACTGTTTACGAAGCAAATTTTTTATTGGAATAACCAACCAATATAAGGCTAAAACAAAACGTCCAATCCTAGACTTGTCTTTTCGCTCTAACCACACCTTATCAAACACTTGACAGGGAACACGCAATCCAAGGTTTTCTTGTATTGTTTGCTGGGCTATTACAGTAAAAAACTCACAATTTTTTAAAACCTCCACTTTCTTGAGTGTTGTTATTACAACTTGTAGAGCATCTCGTTTTATCGAACTTTTAAGCCAGAAGCCTGATGAAACCAGTTGGTTAATATACCGAGTATTAATTATTTCTAATTTTCCACCCGGTATAAAAGCGTGCGCTTTCACCCTCGAATTTTTAACCATTTTAGTAGCTAAATGAGTCTTTGTTATTGCCTTACCAGAAGGCGAACGTATGACCTTTTCCGAGGCTAAAGAAACTTTCATTTGCTTTAAGCGCGCGCTCCACCCGATACAGTTACACTCGCGCCACTTGACGTGTTGCCAGATGAACCTGTAATAGAGCTTATATCAGCAACCTGTGGGTTCGAGACTGGTCTGAAATCACGTGCACCCATTGTCTGGCGTGTTTCCACACCTCGCATTGAGACGTTACGTTTCTTTCCGTCCGTTCCCGAAACCTTACCATCGCCTTTCCAAGAATCACCTGTAATTGAATAGCCTGAATCAGCGCCATCACCTGTAATTCTTGAAGCGACAACTTGGTCTGCTTCATTGTGTTGCTCTGAACCAATCATAATTGGAACAGGATGTGCTATTGCTGCAGAATATGCGCCTGCTGCCATGGTCGCTGGTTGAGCCATCATTGGCTGCGGTGATGCCATAATTATCGTTGGATAATCTGATTCACCCGCCATTGAAGGCATACTAGACTGACACATAGCCGAAGTTTGGTCTAGACCTTGATAGGGCGTACCACTCACTGGACTGCAAACACCCTTTTGGGCACCTGTAAGACCAAGTGGGCTTGGCTGACCACCCGTTGCCGGTCCTGACCGTGGTGTAAACTTATTCGCATCTGGTTTCAGAGTTGAAGGCTCAACACCACAGCTTTCTACTGCGTCAAAACTTAAATATGAAGAGCCTGTTACACTTTTACAGTTCCCTGCAGCTGCACCAGTGATTTTCCCGCCTAAACCAGCACGATCTCCAGTGATTTTTTGACCTGCAAAGGTCTGTGATTGAATGGTTTTTGTAGGTGTAGGCGGCAATGTATCTTCACAACGTTCTTGACGAACTTCTTGTGATTGATACTGACCACCAGTTACATTTTTACAAAATCCAGACTCATCGCCTGTAACAGGCTTATAAAAATTTACATTTGTACCCGAAACTTGCGATCCACCACTCGTGTGAGAAACATCATGTTTATCAGAGCGTGACATCACTTGATCACGAGCTTGACGCGTAGGCTCTTTACCCATAGGCGCAGAACTAGAAACGTACTGACTTCCAGTTACGGCACGTTGTGCACCTGCTTCCATGCCAGTCATATCTTGGCGAGTATTCAAACTTGGACCAGAAACAACTTGGTTTCTAACTGTCTTAGATTGACTTACTTTTGAAGGACCAGCTTCTGGTCTTGATCCACAAAACATTTCACCCTGATCAGCAGGTAAATACTCTGTACCAGTAACACTACGGCATTGACCTGACTCTGTACCTGTAACTGACTTGGAAAAACCAACTTCAGTTCCACTTACACCAAGTCCAGAGGCGGTTGTAGTCAACGCAACCTTGCGTGGGTTTGGCTCTGGTTTAAAGCTACACTTAGCCTGATATTCTTCAGGCCCGGTATACTCTGTACCACTTATTACACGACAACTTCCAGCTTCGCTACCTGTCATTTTCTTGGTATTTGAAACCAATGTTCCACTAACATCCTGATCATAAGATGTTTTTGCAATACCGACTTTTTCAGGTGCGCTGCTCTCTGACTTTTTTGACATACGACCTGCCGGGCGCTGTGAAGAAGTAGCTTTCACTTTACCGTGAGTAGCACGTTGCTCACGAACCTGACGTGCAATTTCACGACAACTTGCGCCTGATTCTGCCGTACTAATGCAGGTTAGTGCACTATTCTGGCTCATCTTAGCTTGCAATTTTGCTTTACCTTCACAGGCAGCTTTTCTGTAAGCCCTTGCAACCAAACGACCCTTAGACTGTGTGGCTGCTACCGGTTTTACAGCATTTACTTTTGAGCGATTTCTATTTGCACTGGAAGGTGCAGCTTGATCATGCTCAGCTGTTTGGGCTGTGTCTACCGGCGTGGTCTCTACCGCAACTTCAGCTGTTTTTCTTGGCTGACGAGTCGGTTGAGCTCCACCACGTGAAGATTTACCTTTTACCTGTTGTTTTCGACGCTCAAGAGACGCTTTTCTGCCATCAGTCATTACTGGCTGTTGAACAATAATATCTCTTGATCTATTGCGACTAGACGGAGCAAGGGTTTCCTCACTCCGCTCAGGCGCCGAACTCTTTACAGGTGCAGAGGTACTCTGGGCAGCAGCGGCATAATCAATCTTTGCGCCTTTACCCTTTGTTAATGCTTGACGTCTCGCACGGGCTACCGCGCGTCCGGTCAAGGCTTGAGTATTATCACTCATGCATAGCCTCCTAAGAGTTGGCCTTTCTAATTACAGACCACGTGGACGGTAAACAACAAACTCGTGACCTTTGCACTGAGCATAGTTGTCATAACCTACGATGCGGATCAAATGATCAGGGTAAGCACGTTTACACTCTTCAATTTCAGCTAAAACTTGATCAGGGTTACGCATACCAAAGAAAGGTAGCTTCCACATACCCCAATAGTTTTCAGCTCCATTCTCAGGCGTATCATGCTCAAGACCTACAGTCCAACCTTGGTTAATAATGTAAACAATTTGATCGTAGATTTCGTCTTGTGTTAAAGGTGGCAAGAACGAAAAAGTTTCATAGGTGCGCGTAGTACGGTAATCACCTGAAGTCATTACTGACATAGAATTCTCCTTAATCTAAATATAATGGTCAAAATTAAGCATCAAGCTTATCGACAGTGTCGTATTCGAACTTAATTTCTTTCCAAGTTTCTAGTGCAACCGCTAGCTCTGGGCTATGACGAGCTGCTTCACGAAGAATGTCTCCACCTTCACGCTCTAGTTCACGACCTTCATTACGTGCTTTAACACAGGCTTCCAAAGCAACACGGTTAGCAGCTGCACCAGCAGCGTTACCACCTGGGTGACCTTGCGTACCACCACCAAACTGAAGAACCGAATCATCACCAAAGATGTTAACCAACGCAGGCATGTGCCATACGTGAATACCACCAGAAGCGACCGCAAATACACCTGGCATTGACGCCCAATCTTGATCAAAGAAAACACCACGTGAACGATCTTCAGGAACAAACGCTTCACGCAACTGATCTACGAAACCTAGAGTAGAAGCACGATCACCTTCCAACTTACCTACCACTGTACCAGTATGCAAGTGGTCACCACCTGACAAACGTAAGCACTTAGCTAGTACGCGGAAATGGATACCGTGATTAGGGTTACGGTCAATTACAGCGTGCATTGCACGGTGAATGTGTAACAACATACCGTTTTTACGACACCAGTTAGCCAAAGACGTGTTAGCAGAGAAACCACCAGTCAAGAAGTCATGCATAACGATACGGACACCTAACTCTTTCGCGTATTCCGCACGTTCCATCATGTCTTCACAGGTAGCGGCTGTTACGTTTAAGTAATGCCCTTTAACTTCGCCAGTTTCAGCTTCCGCCTTATGGATCGCATCAGCAACAAAATCAAAACGATCTCTCCAACGCATGAATGGCTGAGAGTTTACATTCTCATCATCTTTTGTTAAATCCAAGCCGCCACGCAAACACTCATAGACTGCACGACCGTAGTTCTTAGCTGACAAACCAAGCTTAGGCTTGATAGTACAACCCAACATCGGACGACCGTATTTATTTAGACGATCACGCTCAACCTGGATACCTGCAGGTGGACCACCACAAGTTTTAATATATGCCACCGGGAAGCGCAAATCTTCAAGACGCAAAGAACGCACCGCCTTAAAGCCGAATACGTTACCAACTAAAGAAGTCAATACGTTAACAACTGAACCTTCTTCAAAAAGGTCTAGTGGGTAAGCGATAAATGCATAAAATGCATCCTTGTTACCAGGTACGTCTTCGATTCTGTAGCAACGACCCTTGTAGAACTCCATGTCTGTTAACAGGTCAGTCCACACAGTTGTCCATGTACCAGTTGAAGATTCCGCAGCTACAGCGGCAGCTGCTTCTTCACGAGGAACGCCAGCTTGTGGAATAACCTTAAAACACGCCAATAGATCAGTATCTAGTGGAGTATAGTCTGGTGTCCAATAGGTCAGCTTATAATCCTGTACACCAGCATTAAATGATTGATTTGCCATACTTAAATTACCTCTAATTTAAAGGTTGTTACGAACTCACTGAACATATTAACTAAACCAACCCATACTGACCAATTGGAATAACCGATACATCCCATTAAGTTTTACCTATGGATTAGGTTTGAGAAAATTAATTTTTAAACTATCAAATCTACCCCTATTAAACAAGCTAGTTAACAAATAATTAATATTTAATAACCTACAGAACAACTCAACCTTTCAACCCCCATCTTTTCACGTTAGAATATTTAGTGTTAGATCATTTTTTACTATTATTTTTTTGCACATAAATCTTACGGGAGCAACTATGAGCTTTACTCTACCCGATCTTGGATATGACTATAATGCGTTGGAAGTGGCGGTTGATGCCCAAACCATGGAAATCCACCACACCAAACATCATCAAACTTACATCACCAACCTAAACAATGCGATTGCTGGTTCGGATAACGAAGGCAAAGACTTAATTGACTTGGTTAAAAATGCCGGTTCAATTTCGCCGGCGGTGCGTAACAACGGCGGCGGCCACTGGAACCACAGCTTTTTCTGGAACCTAATGACGCCAGACAGCATGGGCGCACCACAAGGTGAGTTGGCCGATCAAATCAAAGCCACCTTTGGTGATTTTGATACCTTCAAAACCCAATTCACCCAAGCTGGTTTAACCCGTTTTGGTTCAGGTTGGGCTTGGTTGATTGTAAATGGCGAAGGCAAGTTGCAAATTACCTCAACCCCTAACCAAGATAACCCATTAATGGATATCGCTGAAGTTAAAGGCGCGCCTATTCTTGGTTTGGATGTTTGGGAACACGCTTATTACTTGCGTTACCAAAACCGTCGTCCTGACTACATCAATGCATGGTGGGACGTGGTTAACTGGAATAAAGTCGCTGAACTTTATCAATTAAACAGGTAATCCCCACTAAACCACCAGGCCTGGTGGTTCTATCAGGCCTGGTGGTTCTAATATTTACAAGTCTACCCCTCCCAGTTTTCAACACAATTTACCCTTGGGCACCTCGATTAACTTGGTATCAAGTTTCAAAACCTTATGCATTTTTCTGTGCTAGCATGTTAGTTTTCTAACTTTGAAGGAGTAGTCTATGTCGAGCCGTGTTTACTGTACTGCCCAGTTTTTACCTAAACCAGGCAAAGAGTCGGAATTATTTCGGATACTGCAATCTTTAGAGCCTAATACGCTGCGCGAAGACGGTTGTATTCAATATCGCGTGACCCGACATATTCAAAGCCCATTTGCGGATGGCGAAAGTTTGCCGATTGTGTTTCATGAAATTTGGCAAAATATGGCGCTTTTTGAAGCCCATTGTCAGCGTGCAGAAATCGTCAACTTCTTCGAAACCTACTGTCTTGCCGAAACCGGCTTAGCCGCTAAATGGAATGTGTGTGTTTACACGGATGAACCCGAAAATTACGATGCACCCAAATTGGCGAACAATTAAGAAGATAACGCGATTTAATGGCAAGATCGAATTAATCAGAAGAGTGCGCAAAGCTGTGTTGCGCACTCAATGGTTAAGTCTTATGAATCAAGTATAATCAAGGTCTAACGTAGATATAACCTTTACCCTGAAGATACGCTAACTCGGCCACACCGGCTGGCACAATGTCGGTTTCTTTTACATCTTTTAAGGTACGCCAATCGACATTACGCGCTTTGAGCGTGTTGTTACAAATCGAAAAATCCACACCTTGCGAACGCAAATTCTCAATCGCAGACACAATTTCCGGCTTAGAAGTTTCTAACGCCGACATGCCGCCTGCAAATACCACCACATTTAAATCCATATTATCCGCACCTACAGCACGAACATGGTTATTGATGTTGCGCAAAACCTGAACCTGCATATCCACATTACTCGTATTTAACTGATATACGACCTTCTGATTGCCATAAGGTTCGTGTGTAATGTTCGGTTTAGCATATTCTGCGTGGGCACTAAGTGCCATCAACCAAAGGGTGGCGACGGTAGCGAATAATTTCTTCATGCTTGTAAACTCCTATTGTTATTTTGTTAAAGCGAGTTAATTCTATGTAACAAGTACATAAAACGCGCGCTGAATATTATAATTGGCACATAGAGCCAACTAATAACCCACCCAAACACTCAGGTTTAGCTCGACACCGGTTATAAGCGGCTTAGCGCAAAATACCAAACCGAGTTGTTGCCCAAAAACCAGGAGTGTTAGAATGTGACTATAAGGTTCAAACTACATTAATACAGACGAGTTCAAACCATGACATTGGATCACGCTTCAAACCAATATAAAGCCCTCGGCCATCCGGCGCGATTGCGTATTATTAACCTGCTGAGCCAACAAGACTCTTTATGTGTGTGTGAACTCATGCGCGTATTGGCGTTTGGTCAGAGTTTTGTTTCACGCCATCTAGCCATCCTGCGCGATGCCGAGCTGGTCGTTGCTGAAAAAAAAGGCACTTGGGCGCATTATCGTTTATTACCGGCCACCGCTCCCTTGTTATCAGCGATCGACTTAACTCAAATCAGCGAACTGCAAGCCGACTTGACGCGTTTAAACCAATCGGTTTGCGAAGCTTGTTAACTCAAACAGGCTAGGGAATTTAATTATGCGAATAGCCTTAATCAGTCTCACACTAAGTTTAATACCAGGCCTGGTGGTCGGCCAATCCAAAACCGCCGCAGAGATCATCGAAGCCTCGCTGAACTTATGGCGTGGTGATACGTCCTACAGCGTGACTGAAATGACCATTCATCGTCCGGCTTGGCAACGCGATATGCGTTTAGAAGGCTGGTCTCGCGGCATGAAAGATTCACTAATTCGGTTTATTTATCCGCCGCGTGATACCGACAATGCCACCCTTAAACTCGATAACGAAATGTGGATTTTCACCCCCAAACTCAATCGCGTCACCAAGTTACCCGCCAGCATGATGACGCAATCTTGGATGGGATCAGACTTTTCATATAACGATTTAGCACGCTCCGATCAAACCCTAGAAAACTACAACCATAGATTAATAGAAACACGCCAACAAGATGGCCATATGGTTTATATCATCGAAGCCGTTCCCAAACCTAATGCACCGGTGGTGTGGGGCAAAGAAGTCGCCAAAATTCGGGGTGATTATGTGATTTTAGAAAATGTGTTTTACGATCAGTCGATGCAAGAAGTGAAACGTTTACAAACGCTTAAAATTGAAAATATAGATGGGCGGCCATTTCCAACTGTGATGCGCATTACCAATGCCGATAAACCTGAGCATTGGACTGAGATCCGTACTAGCGAAATTTTAATTAACATCGATTTGCCAGACTATTTATTTACCCTGGCCAACCTTCAGCGCCCCCGACCTTGGAAGCCCTGAAGACGACTCTAGCATTTTATTAAATCGCGCCGCGACGCTGCGCCAACAAACCAATCACATAAAAAGCCCCAATCACCGCCACACCTAACCAGACATCACCAGTGCTGGCTAATAAATCTATAAACATTGGCGTGAGATAATTCGCGAGCAACGCAAAGCCAAGTGCACAAAACAAAATGAACACCGTCAGACGGACAAAAAACTGCAAACCGCCGATTTGTTTTTTCAGCACGGCGGTTATATCGTTGCCGTAAATAACCAGCAAGGTGGCCATCATTGCAAAGCCGATTTCACTTAAATAAGGGCGCACCCAACTTGAAATCATCACCAAAAAATCGGTCAAAAAATTGGTATCCATACTATACTCTCCATAAAGTGGTTT
The DNA here is from genome assembly GCF_014859555.1 of Thiomicrospira sp. Taxonomy (GTDB): domain Bacteria; phylum Pseudomonadota; class Gammaproteobacteria; order Thiomicrospirales; family Thiomicrospiraceae; genus Thiomicrospira. The sequence continues at coordinate 76,950 of NZ_JACUTY010000002.1, forward strand.
AAAACAACGTGAGCTATCATAGCAAAAAACGTCCAGCCTGCATGCGTGCATTTTGTGCCGTTAAAAGTGACCGAAATCCCGCTTAGCATTAAGGATTTAAAATGGGACTGAGCTTTCTCACCAAACTCGCTTGGCGCAACCTCTGGCGCAACCCAAAACGCACGGTTATGACCGTGCTGGCGATGACGCTTACCAGCGCTGTATTTATATTTATGCTGGCGTTTCAACTGGGTTCTTACGACAGCATGAAAGTCAATGCACTGAGTTTGTTAGACGGTTACGCTCAATTCCAACAGGCCGATTATCTCGACACGCCTTCGTTGCGCCATAGCTTTGAAATTCAGCCCGAACTAGAAACCCAACTCAACCAACTACCAGGCCTGGTGGCGTTGGGTTATCGCACCCAAGCTTTTGGTTTATTAAGTGCCGATGACCGCAACCAAGGTTCGATGGTATTAGGTGTGCAACCTCAAGTCGAACCGCAGATTTCGCGCCTTGCTAGCCTTATTAAACAAGGTCGTTTTCTCCAGCAAAACGACACGGCGCATATGCTGATTGGCGAAACTTTAGCGCAGCGTTTAAATTTAGCCATTGGTGACGAAATTCAACTGCTTGGCCAAGATAAAGACGGCAGTTTGGCCGCGGATATTTTTACGCTGGTCGGCATTTTTGATTCCGGTTCGCCCAACCTTGATCGTCAACTCGCGTTAATTCCGTTCGACTATGCGCAAACCCTATTTGCCTTGCCTAATCAAGCCCATCAACTGGCTTTAATGACGGAACCATTTCAGCAAATTAATCAGCTCGAACCCCAACTGCTTGCATTAGCCGAGCAATACGACATCACTTATCGCAACTGGCGCGAACTCCAGCCCGGCGTAGCGCAGGGCATTGATTTAGATTATTACGCGGGCTTTATCTGGTATGTGGCGATCTTGCTCATCGTGGTATTGATTCTGTTTAACACCTTGCTTATGTCGGTATTAGAGCGCGAACGTGAATTTGGTTTGATGTTATCGCTAGGTTTATCACGTAAACAACTCGCCTGGCTCACCCAAATCGAAACCCATCTAACCTTAAGTTTGGGCCTGGTTTTAGGCATCGCTTTAGGCATTTTGATTACCCTGTATTTTTACCAAACCGGCATTACCATCCCAGGCACTGAAGAAATGTTTGCCCAATATGGCATGGATGCCACCACCTATCCCATTCTAACGATGATGGCGATTGGGTTTGCGCCCGGGTTTTTATGGTTAAGCACTTGGCTGATGTCCGCGATGATTGTCTGGCGCATTTTTGGCCTACACCCCTTATCTGGGAGACAAACCAAATGAGTGTGCGTTTATCCACCTTCGCCTGGCGTAATTTATGGCGTAATGCACGCCGAACCCTGGTATTAATCAGCGTGTTTACGCTGGGCATTTTCACCATGTTACTAATCCAAAGCTTTTTGCAAGGCTGGATGAAAAGCACCCTCGAAACCACTTACAAAAACCTAGCCGAACCCATTCAAATCCACCATCCAGCTTATCTTGATGAACCGGAAGTAGAACACTTTTTCGATTTTAACGCCCAGCTAAAGCAGCAACTTGAAAATACACCCGATATTCAAATAGCGCCACGTATTCGAGTCAATGCCACCATGCAAAGTGAATACGACAGCGTCTCGGTGATGATTGTCGGTTTTAATCCGCAAGCCGAAAAAGGCCTGTCATTTTTAAGTGAATCCATGCTGACCGGTGATTATCAACGCGAAGCAGCAGGCCTGGTGATCGGCGAAAAACTCGCCAAACGCTTAACCACGCAACTGGATCGACGTGTGGTATTAATGGCGCAAAAAAACGGCGGCGGTTTGGCGGAAATCGGTTTACCAATTCAAGGCTTGTATAAACACGCCGACCCACGCATTGAAGAAAGCTTGGTGTTTATGCCGATCGACACCGCCGCCAACTGGCTCAACATCAAACAAGGCCTTCACGAAATCGGCATGGTGCCCGCCACCGATAACAAACTCGAAATTCAAACTTTAAGTGCCGAACTGCAAGCCGCGTTTCCTGAGCTAAGTGTGCAAACCATTTGGCAACGCCAACCGATTTTAGAAGCCACCTTAGAGCTATCGGAAAACATGATTTGGATTTGGCTAGGTTTTGTATTATTGCTGATGATGTTAGGCATGCTAAATACCCTCATGATGTCGCTCTACGAACGCCAACAAGAGTTCAACCTGCTCTACTCACTGGGCATCAAACCGCTGCGTTTGCGTTTATTAGTGGTGTATGAAGTGGGCTTGATTTTACTCGTCTCCACCTTACTGGCGATCCTGCTTATGCTGGGTTTGGTCGCCTGGATTGGCGATGGCATTGAACTCCAACGCTTTGCCGAAGGCGCGGCGCAATTTGGCATGGGCACCAAACTCTATTTATTAATTGATCTACCCAAATGGACAGAAGTGCTCGTCGCCACCTTGTCCACCACGATTGTGTTTAGCTTATGGCCGATTTGGCGTGCAACCCGCCATAATCGACTCCAAGCTCGTTAAGAATTAAATAAGCTGACAAAGGATGCCTATGCCACCGATTTTAGAAATCCAACAACTTTGCAAACATTACCACGATGGCGACAAGTTGATTCAAGCGGTCGACCAGGTAAGCCTGACCATCGAAAAAGGCGAGTTTATATCCTTATACGGCCCATCCGGCTCGGGCAAAACTACCTTATTAAATTTAATCGGTGGGCTAGAGCGCCCAGATAGCGGCGATATTTTGCTGAACGGGCAATCCACCCCCAAACTCAATACCGATCAGCTTACCGATTTACGCCTAAATAAAATCGGTTTTATCTTTCAATCCTACAACCTCATCCCGGTATTTAGCGCGCTCGAAAACGTCGCGTTTATTATGCAAATGCAAGGCCAAGACAAAGCCAGCACGCTAGAACGTGCGCGTGAAGTCTTAAAAGCGGTCGGTTTAGAAGGGCTAGAAAATCGGCGTCCGGCGCATCTTTCCGGTGGTCAACAACAACGGGTGGCGATTGCCCGCGCGATTGCCGCCAAACCCAGTTTAGTGTTAGCCGACGAACCCACCGCCAACCTCGACAGCCAAAACTCACGCGCGTTAATTGAACTGCTAAAACAGCTAAACGAAGAACTCAATATGACCTTTATTATCACCAGCCACGACCCGGAAGTGATTCATTTTGCGCCACGACAAATCCAACTGCGCGACGGCCAAGTGGTGTCGAATGATTTAGACAAAGATAAGAATTAATCAATAATTAAAAGGAGGTCGACATGTCAATTAAACCCACCACCAGGCCTTTATGCCCGAAGGGGTATGGTAGTGTTTTTAGCCTGTTCGCATTGTGCTTGGTTTTCCTCACCAGCTTAAATAACGCACAGGCCGAAGACGAAGAATTTTGGGCGGCCTTACAACAAGGCGGCAAAGTCGTATTAGTCCAACACGCCAAATTGGATGAAGATGTCGGTGACCCGTTTTCGCTTGACCCATCTTGTTTTATCGAACGTAACTTATCCGACGAAGGCCGCACCCAAGCCCAAGTGATTGGTCACACTTTCCGCCACTACCAAGTGCCGATCGAAGCCGTCTACGCCAGCCCACACTGTCGCACCAAAGACACCGCACAACTGGCATTTGGACAATACGAAATCAAACCTGAACTGCGCTTAATCCGCGCGTTGCCAGAAGATCAAGCCAACCAAAACATGGCCAACATCAAACGCCTAATCGGTAACTATATGGGCGCGGCCAACTTGATACTCGTAACCCATCGTCCCAATATCGGCGAACTGATCCACCAACGAGTCCAACCCGGCTACGTGGCCGTTATCGAACCATTGGGAGATGGCTTGTTTGATTTAATCGCGATCAAGGTATTTGATTAATGAGTTTGAATTGGCTACTACCAGGCCTGGTGCTTTGTATTACAGCCAACCCGGCGTTGGCCGACTGGGCGGGGCATATAAAAGGCTTAGGACAAGCCCAGGATTCGGATGCGCTAGCCGCCACCGACCTGCGATTAAAAAACCAACAAACTCACCAGGCCTGGTCGTTTAAACTCGACTACCAACTGCAAGCCGCCGCCAGCGATGGCCTTGGCAATTTGCCGATTCCGAATGACGACGCCCAAGTAATGAACCTGCAACACACCTTGCTTAACCAACAAGACGTCATCGCCCAACATCGCATAGATCGCTTAAGCGTCAGTTACGCCCAAAACCAATATTCAGTCAACCTAGGTCGCCAAGCTTTTAGCTGGGGGCAAGGTATGATCTTTAACCCGCTGGACCTATTTAACCCCTTCGCCCCCACCGCATTCGACAAAGAATACAAACCCGGCAGCGACATGCTGCACGCGCAATACTTAATGGATTCGGGTGACGATTTAGGTTTATTAGCCGTGCCCAGACGCAACACACAAACTGGCGACATCGAAACCGATCAAACCAGTTACGCCGTATTTTGGCGACATTTCGCGCAAATCGAAACCCACGTCATGCTCGCCAAAGATTATAACGACACAGTTTTGGGACTCTCCTTTAGCGGAAATTGGCGAGACGGCCAATGGAATTTAGAACTCATGCCCACCCAATTAGAAAGCGGCGACATCAAAACCAGCGCACTTATTAACTACCACCAGGCCTGGTCGTGGTGGGAACGCAATGTATCTGGCTATATCGAAGGCTTTTACAACAGCTTTGGCGAACAAAAGGCCAAACCCACCACCTTATCAAACGAACTCGCGGTGCGACTCGCACGCGGCCAACTTTTCACCAAAAACCAATATTACCTCGGCTTAGGCGGCAGCATGGAAATCACCGCGCTATCCAGCGCCAACCTCACCAGCCTAGCCAACCTGCAAGACAGGAGCGGCCTCGTTATGCTCAACACAACCTACTCACTCTCCAACACCCAACAACTCCTACTCGGCCTCCAACAAGCCTTAGGCGCAAACAACACCGAATTCGAATCCACCACCCAAGCCTATATTCAATGGGCG
>NZ_JACUTY010000022.1 GCF_014859555.1 Thiomicrospira sp.
CTAAAGCGCGGCTTGGATATGGCTGATTACTTAAGGGTAACGTCCCCTTTTATAAAAAACGCACCGGCCTCTTCTAACTTAAAACGCAACGCACCCATGCGATGCACATCATGCACCCCAAGCAGATAATCGGTTTCCATCAACTTCTTAGGTTTTCTGCTTTGCTGACTGGCTAAAACGGCCTCTCTACGTTGCATAATCAAGCGCCCCCAGCGGTCAGGACACGAATCTAAAAACGCGCGAAAGTTTCGATCATCTTGACTATGCTGCTCGCCCTGAAACAGCTTGAGTTCCGGGTCAATTTGCTGGGCATAATTCGAAGTCAACCAAGCTGAATCATAGCTAAAACTAAAATGCTCGCTGCCTCGTACAACATCCGCACGCAATATCCCAACTTTATGCGGACTATCCATCCCCTGCCAATCGGCATAAACCAAAATTTCACGGCTCATGATGACTTACCTTTCAGCAGTTCAATATCCTGCAACTTACGCCCCAATTCATCGTCACGCGCCACCTGGGTCAAATCATCCGCCAAACCCAATACCGATAAAACCAACAGATAATGCCCCATCGACACCGAACCGTCGCCGCGCTCAATTTTTCTGAGTGTGGGCTTAGACAAACCCGTGCGCTCGGCCATTTGGGTTTGCGTCAGTTTTCGGCGTTTCGCCGCCAACCGAATGTTTTCACCCAACTGCACCAAAATCGTTTCCTGCTTAGGAAATAACGTCGCTGTTCGCTTCTCCACCTCTCGCTAACCTCTAAAAAATTTCGTTAAGGTTACTTTACGCCAAACACAGACGATATGAAACTATATTTTCACAATTAACGAAAAAAGGGAAATATAGATTCACATGAAAACCTTGCCAACCAGGCCTGGTGGTTACATAAAGGATAGCCCTTAGGCAATTAAACAGAAAGTTGATAGTCGGAAATCAAAGACTCTAGCGGAATATTCAAACCCTGATGAAGTTTGCGAATCATGCTCAGCGATAAACGACGTTTACGATTAAGCACTTCGCTCACACGACTGCGCTGACCCAACATAGGCGTTTAATCGGCATCGGACAGGCCTTGTTGCTCCATGCGAAACTTAATGGCTTCTATGGGTATTAGGCGACAATTAACATGTCCTCTTGACGACAATTATCTTGGCCGCTTTGAGTGACGCTATGATGGTGACTTTTTTCTGCAAAGGAATCGTCATTGTCAGGCAAACACATCACACAAAAGCAATGGACAATTTATATGCAAAATCGTCAACAAGGTCATACTCAAAAAATCAGTGCCGCTAAAGCCGGCATCAGTGAGCGCACAGCTCGGCGCATTGATCACCAATCTAATCCTCCCGCGTTAAAACCTCGACACTGGCGAACACGTAAAGACCCGTTGGCTAATATCTGGGAAAGCGAACTTTTGCCTTTACTTCAAGCCTCACCTGGTTTAACCGGTTTAACCTTAATGGACTATTTGGATGAGCGTTATCCGGATGTTTATCCTTCAAGTTTATTGCGCACCTTACAACGCCGCGTTAAGTTTTTTAATGCTACCCAGGGCGAAGATAAGCCGCATTCTGCTCGCCTTTATCACCTAAGCGAAGCTTTTTTAAATCTTGCAAGACTTTGGCTCTGATTGATTTTTCGCTGGGTTCGAGTTGGTTCAATAACTCTTCTAGCTGGCTAATGTCTTGGGTTCTTGGTTCGAAGTGTTTGATTATCGGCATAAGGATTATTTTCCGAGTAGTGGTATTTAATCCTACATCATACGTGATGCGAGACTTTACATAAAACACTCAACTCGTGAGATTACTTTTTCCAGAACAACCGATTCATGTCGAACAGATTGTTTTGAATGGCATGCTGATTGGAGGGTTTAGCTTATTACAACCGTGTTTGATGCCTTCAGCTATTGTGCACCAGGCCTGGTTGTTGGTAGAGCTGTTCAAATGGAGACCCTTCGCTTTGCTCAGGGTGACAGCGGAATTATGTGGCTTGAGGTGTTGTAGATCTATGTATGCGTGGCTTTTCTGTTGTGAGGAAAGCCACGTTGTTTGCAGGCGCGATTTCAAGTAAAAACTTGGCTAGTTTTGTTCTTTATCGCCAATCACGGCTTTCAGCTTGGCTAGCTCAAATTGCGTTTGCTCGGTCTCTAAACCCAGTTCGCGCATTTTGGCTGCTAGCTGATCTTTCTCGACCTTAAGGTCAATCAAACCGCTGGTGTTTTGCTCGAAGGTGTACATTTGGGTGATGCCTAAATGATAAAAACGCAAAATCTTCATCGCCTCGGTATCGCCCGCCTCTACCTTTTCTTGCAAAGGTCGCATCGCATTGGTGATGTGCATTAAGCTGCGTTTTAATTGCCAGCCGTACATCGCTTCTTGCATCCAGGGCTGGTGTCTAAAAAACTTAGCCGTAATCCAAAACACGATGCCTAAACCAATCAGCGCACCCATGATTTGCAGGGTCAACAAGTTATGTGGGTTTTCACCAAACAGCTTCGGGAAAAAATACGAGGTTAAAAAACCCAACGCAATAAACAACGCCATTACACGCAATGTCGCGTTGCGGGTTTTCACCCGATAGTGATGCGGATCAATCTCTTTAATTTCAAACATTTAACAACCTTGTATTGAATTTATTTTAAGTCGAGTGGGAAAATAGCCCGGTTTATTCAACCGAAATAATCTCGACTTTATAATCCAAGGTTTTGCCCGCTAATGGGTGGTTGCCGTCTAGGTAGACTTTGTCGCCATCAATTTTGGTGATGCGGAAGTTGATTGGATTGCCTTCTGGGTCCACGGTTTCGACCACATTGCCTTCGACTAATTCAACATTGTCGTCAAAGTTTTCTGGGCTGGCGACCACCATTAAATCGTCGGCTTCATAACCGTAGGCTTTTTCTGGTGCGATCGTCACCTTGGCTTTAAAACCAGGTTCTTCGCCCTCCAAAAACTCTTCTAAGCCTTCGATAATTTCTTCTTCACCTTGGATATAAACCACCGGTGCGACATCGTAGGTCGAATCTAGCAACTCGCCCTTGTTATCACGCAGTTCATAATGAAACGTAACTTTTGCGCCTTTCTTCACTCGCATCGGGTATTCCTCAATTTTAAAAGTGATAAAATGAGGCTTATTTTAAACCAAGAGACGGTTATGCGTCAGATAATCTTAGATACCGAAACCACGGGCATCGATCCCAAACAAGGCCACCGCATTATTGAAATCGGCTGTGTCGAGCTGTTGGATCGCAAATTAACCCACCAGCATTACCACCAATATATTCAACCCGAACGCGAGGTAGAAGAAGAAGCGATTGGCGTGCACGGTATTACCAATGAGTTTTTAACCGACAAACCCAAATTTTCTGAGGTGGTCGAGGCGTTTATGCAATTTGTGCAAGGCGCGGAATTGGTAATTCACAACGCGCCGTTTGACGTGGGTTTTATCAACCACGAACTCGCGCTATTAAGAAACAACCCTTGGGGCAAAATAGAAGACCACTGCAAAATCACCGACACCTTAAAAATGGCACGCCAAACCTATCCAGGTCAGCGTAATTCGTTGGATGCTTTGTGCAAGCGTTTAGGCGTAGATAACTCAGGTCGAGAATTACACGGCGCCCTACTCGATTCTGAGATTCTGGCGGATGTGTATTTAATGATGACCGGCGGCCAAGTCAGTTTAAAACTGGCGCACGATCACGGCGGCGCGTCTGGCAACCGTTGGACTCGCAAAAGCCGCGACCAACGCGGCGCGCTTAAAGTGTTGCAACCCACGCCAGAAGAACTGGCCGCGCACCAAGCTTATTTAGCCAAGTTATTTAAAGACCAAGAAAACCCGCCTGTTTGGTAAGCTAAACCTTATAACCACCAGGCCTGGTGGTTTGAAAAACCTAAAAGCCTAACCAACAAAACAAACACTTAACCGAAAATTTTTGAGTTAGGGTTCTTGATTACTTTCGGATGCGCGGCGTACTCTTTTCAAGTTAAACCAATAACCGACGGCGACAATGGCTAATAACAAGCCAAACAGAAATGCCAATCCCCAACTCCCAAACGCTTGGGTTTGAGTATGCAGGTTATACAAAAGCCCGGCCCAAAACAGCATCGCAATAAAGGTTCCAGACAAGACCGCCAACAAATTAACTAACGGACGCAGTCCAATTAAACAACCAATCGCACAGCCAATCACCGGGCCGGTCATCCAAAACGGAAACCACACAAACGCAAACACCCCAATTACACCATAACGATAAACCGCATCCTTATGCCTATTGGCATGAAGATGAACTCGATCAATCACAGATTGCAGCTTTGGGAACATGGGGAGCTGGCGCAAACTGAAAACAAACAGCGGGAAAAACAACAAAACCAAAACTGTCTCAGTCAGCATATTCACGCCAATCACTAACACATGGCCTTGTCCAGCGGCATAACCCATCAACAAAGAAATCGAACGCCCTAGGGTTAAATTAGCAAACACCATGCTACCGATAATGCCTGACAAATCCGGTGAAACCAGCGCCAAGAGTCCTATTGCAGCTAACCCGATAAGCGCCAACCCAATACCAATCGCCAGAACGACCCCTTCAAAAGAATAAAAAACCCGCCAACCCTTTTTGACTGAAGATTCATTCGTTACCTGAGTTTGTGGTTGGTTCATGCTAAATAGTTCATTCTTTTGCTAATTGCGATACCTTTATATCACGCAGACTGTTTTTTCGCTATTTGGGCAACATGCGCGCCTTGAAAATGCGCGATTTCCAACTCATTTTTAGAAGGTTGGCGACGGCCATCCCCATCTGCCAAAGTGCTCGCGCCATAAGGTGTGCCACCGCTAATTTCACTCATATTCGCAAGTCCCTGGCACGAATAAGGAATACCGACGATAATCATGCCATGATGCAGCAGCGAAGTATGGAACGAGGTGATGGTGGTTTCTTGACCACCGTGTTGGGTTGCGGTCGAGGTAAATACGCTACCCACCTTCCCTACTAACTTGCCACCCGCCCATAAACCGCCGGTTTGATCTAGAAAGTTACGCATTTGCGCACACATATTGCCAAAACGGGTGGGCGTGCCAAAAATAATCGCATCATAATCGCCCAACTCATCCGGTTTCGCAATCGGGGCGGCCTGATCAAGCTTAGCGCCGGCCTTGCGTGCCACATCCTCTGGCACCAAATCCGGCACACGCTTAACACTAACCTCAACCCCTTCCACAGTTTTAACGCCTTCTGCCACCGCATTCGCCATGGTTTCAACGTGACCATACATGCTGTAATAAACAACCAAAACCTTTGTCATGTTAATGCTCCTTTTCCTATGGGTGAATGATTAACATACGCCCCGAAAAAGAAAAATCCAATGAAGATTCAGAGAAATCTAAAATTAATCTTATTAAAACAAATAGTTAATTGAGCCTTCGAAACAATCGTAAACGGGTGAGTTTAGAAATACACATGGTCAACCAGGCCTGGTACAAGCCAAACCACCCTAAGTTGCAAAAAGAAACCTAAGGTGGTTTAATAAAACTTTAAATTTATCAGGTGTCTCATCATGTCTATTGCCATTAAGCTTTCCGATGAATTAGCGCAAGAAGCTAAACTCTATGCGACTATCACTCATCGTTCCGTACCCAAGCAAATTGAATATTGGAGCCGAATCGGCAAACTCGCTGAAGAAAATCCAGACTTACCTTTCAGTTTTATTCAAGAAACGTTGCTTTCTATTGAAGAAAGTAAAGACCCACAACAGCTTTCCGAATATCAATTCGGCCATTGAATAATGAACGTATTACAAACCAACCGATTTCAAAAAGCGGTTAAAAAACTACACGCCAATCAAAAGCTCGAACTTGATAACGCCATCCAACAGTTGATTCAAAACCCGGAAATCGGCGAACTTAAAAAAGGCGACTTAACAGCCGTGAGAGTGTTCAAATTCAAAATGCAGAACCAGCTGACTTTGCTTGGCTATCGTTTTATTAACGATGAACCTTGCCTACTCATGCTTTCAGTTGGAAGCCATGAAAACTTCTATCGGGATTTGAAAGCATAATTTTTGTTTAGGCAGACCATAGTGTCAAATTAGGACAAATTGATTGTTTAATATATCTCGCGGTTTCAAGTTATAACTCACAAAAAGTTTTAATAGTCCCTGGGTCGTGTAGGGCGAGTTTTAGATATTCCTCGTCACTCAGAAAGTCGACCAAAGATACAACTTTCCATTTATCAACTCCAAAATCACTAGAAAGTTGAACTAAGTTTGAAACTATTTGTTCAACTTCTGAGTCAGATAAACTTGTCACCTGATTGATTTCATTTTTAATCAAATCAGGTGCATCAAGCCTATGCGCACCATTGGTTGAAATTTCATATAAACGTTCAACCAAAGTTTCTTTGTCTAGCCATTTTATATTCAACTCGATCAACTACATTAGCCTTCGGCGCGGGTGGCGATAAAGTCTAGCGCCATTTGTAGGCGTGTTAAGCAGCGGTCTTTGCCGATGAGCTCGGCGGTAGCGTCAATTGATGGCGATTGACCGCCGCCAGTGATGGCGACACGCAAAGGCATACCGACTTTACCCATGCCCAGTTCAAGTTCGTCGGCGGCGGCTTGAATGGCTTGGTGGATGGGTTCGGCTTTCCATTCGGTTAGGTCTTGCAGTTTTTTCATCACCAGAGCTAAGGGTTCGCCTGCCACCGGACGCAAATGTTTTTTGGCGGCATTGGCTTCAAACTCGGTGAAGTCTTGGTAGAAATACACTGCGCTATCGGCCATCTCGATTAAGGTTTTGGCTCGGTCACGCAAAAGGTCGGCGACTTTTTCTAATGCTGGGCCTTGGCTTAAGTCGCAACCGCGTTCGGTCATAAACAAGGATAAATGGCGCGCCAAATGTTCCGATTTCGCCATTTGAATATGTTGCTGGCTGACCCATTCGCACTTCTCGTCGTTAAACGTAGACGGTGCGTTGTTAACCGCTTCTAAACTAAAGGCTTCGACCATTTGATCCATCGTAAATATTTCTTGGTCGCCGTGCGACCAGCCTAAACGAACTAAGTAGTTTAATAAAGCTTCCGGTAAAAAGCCTTCTTCTTTGTATTGCAACACACTGACCGCGCCGTGGCGTTTAGATAAACGCGCGCCGTCAGTGCCTAACACCATTGGAATATGCGAATACTTGGGAATCGGTGCACCCAAAGCTTTTAGGATATTGATTTGGCGTGGCGTGTTATTGAGGTGATCGTCACCGCGAATAACGTGGGTAATACCCATATCCCAGTCGTCTACCACCACGGTTAAGTTGTAGGTAGGCGTGCCATCTGAACGCGCAATCACTAAATCGTCGATTTCGCTATTGCGGATGGTGACTTGGCCTTTCACCAAATCGTCGATCACGACTTCGCCATCTAACGGATTTTTAAAACGGATAACCGGCTTTATGCCTTCTGGCGGCGTGCCTTTAAAATCACGGTAACGTCCGTCATAACGTGGCTTTTCGCCATTGGCACGTTGTTGTTCACGCATCGCGTCCAACTCTTCGCTGCTGGCGTAGCAATAATAAGCATCGCCTTGATCCAATAGTTGTTGAATCACTTCTTTATAGCGCTCGAAATGATGGGTTTGATAAAACGGGCCTTTATCGTAATCCAACCCTAACCAAGCCATGCCTTCTAAAATCGCATTCACCGATTCTTGGGTGGAACGTTCTAAGTCTGTATCTTCGATGCGTAAAATAAATTCGCCGCCCATTTTGCGTGCAAATAACCATGAAAACAACGCAGTGCGCACACCGCCAATATGTAAATAACCCGTTGGGCTAGGCGCAAATCGAGTACGAATCACAACAGACTCCTGAAACTAGAAAAATGAAAACCAAATTATACAACAACCAGGCCTGGTGATTCGAAAAGCTAAGGCTTATCCCACGAGGTTTAAGCAGAATAAAGTCTTTTTTAAAACCCGCTTGATTTTCAGGATTAAGGCTTTAATATGGATTTTTACTTAAACTCGGTTAGGTTTGCGCTTGACCCTCTGCTTTTTTGACCGCCCTAGTTACACGGAGACGTTTTATGACAACCATGCAGGACGCTTTTATTGTCGTTGCATTAAGCCTGAGCTTAATCGTTGGAGTGCTTGGTTTGATTTGGCCACCGATTTGGTGGGCGTTTTTGATAATTGTGCCGTTGGTGTTAGTGGGGGTTTACGATATTTGGCAAACCCAACATACGATTTTACGACTTTACCCGGTGATTGGGCATTTGCGTTTTGTGTTTGAAAGTATTCGCCCCGAAATTCAGCAGTATTTTGTCGAAAACGACACCAATGGCATGCCGGTGAGCCGCGAGTTTCGATCTCTGGTGTATCAACGCGCTAAAGGTCAGTCGGATACACGCCCGTTTGGCACCACGTTTGACACTAATCGTGTCGGCTATGAATGGACCAATCATTCCATGTTCCCTGCACCGATGATGGCCGATGAACCCAGAGTCACCTTTGGTGAAAATCGCGCACGCCAGCCCTACTGTTCTTCGTTGGTGAATATTTCGGCTTTAAGTTTTGGTGCCTTAAGCCCAAACGCCTTGCGTGCGCTTAACCTAGGTGCCAAATTGGGCAATTTTGCCCACAATACCGGCGAAGGCGGCATTAGCCCTTATCATTTAGAAAATGGCGGCGATTTAATTTGGCAAATCGGCACGGGGTATTTTGGTTGTCGCACATTGGGTGGCCATTTTAGCCGCGAATTGTTTGCTGAAAACGCCGCGCATGAAGCCGTTAAGATGATTGAAGTGAAACTATCACAAGGAGCCAAACCTGGACATGGTGGTTTATTACCTGGCGCCAAAGTGACCGCTGAAATTGCCCAAATACGAGGCGTTGAGATGGGCAAAGACGTGGTCTCCCCGCCCGATCATTCAGCGTTTCGTAACCCGATTGAGCTGCTCAAGTTTATTGAGGAGCTCCGCCAAATTTCGGGTAAACCCGTAGGCTTTAAATTGGCGATCGGTCGGCCACAAGAGTTTTTGGCGATTTGTAAAGCCATGTTAACGACTGACATATTGCCGGATTTTATTACGGTCGATGGTGGCGAAGGCGGCACGGGCGCGGCACCGATTGAATTTTCTAACTCGATGGGCACCCCTTTGCGTGAAGCCTTGCATTTGGTGCATTCGTGTTTGGTGGGTTGCGGTTTACGTGAGCCGATTCGCATCGTGGCGTCGGGCAAACTGTTTTCGGCGTTTCATTTGTATCGTTCATTGGCGATGGGCGCGGATTGCATTAATTCGGGGCGCGGGATGATGTTTGCGTTGGGTTGTATTCAATCACTTAACTGCAACACCGACAAATGCCCAACCGGCATTACCACGCAGAACTTAAAACGTTCTAACGCATTGGATGTGACCAATAAATCGCAACGCGTGGCCAACTATCAAAGTTCGTTAGTGTTTCACTTTCGCAAGATTATGGTCGCGGCCGGTTTAAGTCGCACCCAAGATATTAGCGCGCACGATATTTTTCGGCGCATCAGTGAAACGCAGGTAAAAAGTCTGGCGGAAATCTATCCGGTGATGCGCAAAAGCGCGCTGTTAAACGAAAGCAGCGTGCCAGAAGATTGGCGTTATTACTGGCAAACCGCGAATCCAGAGTGCTGGTCTAAGCAACAGCTGAAACAAGAAGATAATAAAAGCTGATAAAATGAAAGCCAATAAAACCGATTGAAACCAGCAGGCCTGGTGGTTTTATAAACCAAACCTTGCTGGCGGGCACCTCGATTAAGAGGCTTCAATGGTTTGTACCAGAGCTGAACCTGAAAAGTCTGAAAAGTCATTATCTTGAGAAAAATCTTGTCGAATCTGCTCAAGAGTTACCTTTTGCGGATCATAGACAAATACACCCACTTGATCACCCGGCTGTAAAAAGTGACTTTCACCAAAGTCGGTATAACGCGTGGCACCAAGCGTGATAATGATTTGCTTTGGGTAATTCATTTGCGCCAATAAGACCGGAAGGTCTTCAAGCGGGCCAGCCTCTTTTTGTTGATTAAGGGTTTTAACGACCCAATCCGCCAGTTTTTGATAGAAATAACTATAACTAAGCACCGGGCTATCCACGCCATATTCATATACTTGATGGTCGCGTTTTATAAAACAACACAAGTGATAGTGGTCGAGCACCCCGCCGGCGCTAAATTGATCAATTTCTAACCACTGCTCAGACAATCCGGTACTGGCGGCTCCCCAGTTTTTCTTCTGGCTGATTTTGGCGGCGGGCCAACGCAATGAACAATCATTAAACGCACTGAATGCCCGCGCACGAGCTTGGCTGACTTGTTTGCCGTCATAATCGAGTTCAAACAATACCGATATTTCGGGCTCAGCCTGGAGTTTAATCGGCTGCGAAAAATCGGCACGAATCACAAGATTACAAAATGGATAAACGCCTAAAAACGACGAGTCTCCGGGAATATAAATCGGGAAAATGCCTTTAGGTGCAAGTTGGTCTTCGGTTTTAACATTAACAAAATCAGAGGCTTCACCCGCTTGATTTAAATGATCGGCAAAATTACCGGCAATGCCGAATACAGGCAAAGCCTGTAATTCTTTGAGCTGGAATGGCATAGGCTTTTCAAATCGCTTATTTTTAAAAGCCCCGATTTTGCCTGATTAATCCGGCGCTGTCTAGGTTAAACCACCAGGCCTGGTTGGATCAGAAGGCCTCATCCGATTGCGTTTCACGTTTTGGCATGGATTTAATATAGAGGTCATGCTTACTATAAGGAATTTCAATCTTCGCTTGCGCAAAACGCTTAAATATCTGAACATTTAAGCTATCTAACACCCGAGTTCGAATTTCGGGATCATGAATCCAGACTCTTAAAGAAAAATCTAACCCAGACGCGCCAAAGTTTAAAAACCGAACCAATGGCTCAGGATCCGATTGCACCATAGGTTCGTTACGAGCAATGTCGAGCAAAATTTCACGTACTTTATCAATATCCGAATCATATGCCACACTGACGTTGGCGTACATACGCATACTCACAAATCGACCTGATGACTGGTTCACGACCTTGCCATTTGCAATCACCGAGTTGGGAATGTTTATTTCGACATCATCGCGGGTTAACAGACGTGTTGAACGCAAACCTATGTTCGTTACCTTGCCGCGATCCGTGCCATCAATCACAATGTAGTCGCCAATTTTATAAGGCGAATCCGCCATAATGAAAACACCGGATAAAATATTGGCGATGGTGTCCTTAGCTGCAAAACCCACCGCAATACCGATCACCCCAGCTGAAGCCAGCCAAGCCGTCATATTGATATTCCAGGTAATAAAAATTAGGTACAAAATGATCAGCACGATCAATATGGCCGACAAGTTATCCAGCAATGGTAAGGTTTGCGGCTTAATAAATGACCCTATCAACTGGCGTTGACTGTTATAGCGCAGCGCAAATTGCGAGCCGCGATAAACAAACTGCCCCCAAACTAATATGTTTAGAGTGGTCAAAACTCGGTTGGTATAGAGTAGATGCGTGTCCTGCCAGTCAAATTTAAGCGTTAAAATCGCACTAATGGCAATAAACAGCACAGAGACCGTCAGAGGCAAGCGAATATGAGTTAACAGATAGGTCAACACCTCTCGGTTGCGCGACTTTGCCCAGCGCTTAGGACCTATGATAATCAACAGGTTTAAAGCCAAGGCACCTATTAATGCCAAAATCACATAAAAAATGGCCTGTAATATTGGATGTTCCAAGCCTAAATAGGCTATCCACTGCTCTATCATTTAGATTTACCCTGTTATCTTTAATTGCTTACGATTTTAATTGAGTTTGTGATTCAACAAATAACCAACAGAACTGGTTTCTCCCTGTCTAATTATAGTTAAAAAGCTTAAAATAACACTTTTTAGTTTGCACACTAGGATCAATCACATGTCATCACGTTTAGGCTTATTTCCGGTTGCGATATTTGGTGCCATTATGGGCTGGAGCGGATTAACCCTTAATTTTTATGCCGCCCACGAATTTCTTGGCTTAAACTCGCTGTTTTACAAAAGCCTGCTGGTGATGACTTTAGTATTTTTTGGTTTGATGGCCATTACTTATGGCCTAAAAATCATCAAACATTTCGAGGCCGTTAAAAACGAATTTAACCACCCGATTGCGTTGCACTTTTTCCCCACGATTAGCATCAGTTTATTGTTGATATCAGTGTTATTGCATTCACACACACCGCAAACCGCTGAAATACTTTGGTTAATTGGGGCGACTGCCCAGTTGGTGTTAACCGTGGTGATTATTAACAACTGGATTCATCGCGACACTTGGGAAATTGTCCATGCGACGCCGGCTTGGTTTATTCCGGTGGTCGGCAACATTGTCGCGCCATTGGGTGCGGTGCAGTTTGGTTATATTGAACTGGGTTGGTTTTTCTTTAGCATCGGCATTACTTTCTGGTTAGCGTTAAAAGCAATTGTATTGTATCGCTTGATTTTCCATCCGTTTTTACAACCACAATTGATCCCCACGCTGTTTATTTTTATCGCGCCGCCTGCGATGGGGTTCTTGGCTTATATGGCGCTCAACGACGACCGGCTCGATAATTTCGCGCATGTGTTGTATTACGCCAGCTTATTTATTACGATCTTATTATTTGCCCAAGGTAAGCGCTTTTTAAAAGTACCCTTTGCGATTTCTTGGTGGGCTTACACCTTCCCGCTAGCCGCCATCACTAATGCCAGTTTTTTAATGTATGACATCACAGCGAAAGTTGGGTTCGGTTATTTATCCGCCGCATTCATTGCTTTATTAAGCGGGTTGATTTTTCACCTAACATTAAAAACCCTGACGGTGATTAAAAACAAACAACTTTGCGTGCCGCCCAAAGCTTAAACACGTTAACCGACAAAGGATTTCACGCTTATGCAACAACAAGCCATTCATTACACCATTAGCCTCGCTGATCCGCACGCGCACTTATTTGACGTGTGTATGGAAATCACCCATCCAGACTTAGCCGGTCAAGTCGTAAGTTTGCCGAGCTGGATTCCGGGCAGCTATATGATCCGCGACTTTGCTAAGCATTTGATTGGTTTGCATGCGGAAACCTTAGACGGCCAGCCTTTGTTTATAACTTCGCTGGACAAATCCCATTGGGAAATTCAGTCTTGCGATGAACCGCTACGCGTCAAGTATCAAGTTTATGCCTGGGATTTGTCGGTGCGCGGCGCGCATTTTGACCAAACCCATGCATTTTTTAACGGCACCAGCACCTTCTTAATGGCGGAAGGTCAGCGTGGCAAAACCGTGAGTTTGGATATTGAAGCCAATGATTTCACTCGCCACCAGGCCTGGTGCGTGGCGACCGCGATGCAAGATGTCAAAATTGACGCCCAAGGTTTTGGGCGTTATTTGGCGGCGGATTACGATGAATTAATTGATCATCCGGTGGAAATTGGCGCGCACACCCAAGCTGAATTTGTTGCGGAAGGCATTAAACACCAAGTGGTGTTAACTGGCCAACATGATTGCGACCTAGCGCGTTTAATCCAAGATTTACAAAAAATCTGCCAAACCCAACTGCGCTTTTTCGGCAAACCTGCGCCCTTTCCACATTATGTGTTTATGGTCATGGTGGTGGGCGATGGTTATGGCGGTTTAGAACATCGTCATTCGACCGCGTTGGTGTGCTCGCGTGAAAGCTTGCCTTATGTTGGTATGCAGAAAGCCAGCGATGAGTATTTGCAGTTTTTAGAGTTATGTTCGCACGAGTATTTCCACTCTTGGAACGTCAAACGTATTATGCCCGCCCAATTCCAAACGCCTAATTTAAGCCAACCAGCTTATACCGAACAGCTTTGGTGGTTTGAAGGCGCCACTTCGGTTTACGATCTGCTGTTTTTGTACAAAGCAGGCCTGGTGGACGATACGTTGTATTTAAGACAACTCGCACGTCAAATGAGTACCGTCTATCGCATGCCCGGGCGTTTTAAACAAAGCGTGTCGGAATCGAGTTTTCACACTTGGACCAAATTTTATCAACAAGACGAAAACGCACCCAATGCGATTATTAGCTACTACACCAAAGGTTCGCTGATTGCGTTTGGGTTAGACTTTACAATTCGCCAAGCCACCCAAAACCAAAAATGTTTAGACCATCTTTTAATGCGGCTTTGGCACGAATACGGCCAACCGCAGATCGGCTTAAAAGAAGGCGAAATTGAACGTTTAGCTTCTGAAGTGGCGGGGGTGGACTTAACCGACTTCTTTGATCGCTACCTACGTGGCACGGAAGATTTACCGTTTGAACAATGGTTTGGGGAAGTCGGTATCGACTTTAAATTACGCGCGGCCACTTCCGCTAGCGACCTAGGCGGCGAAACCGACAGCACCACGCCCTATTTAAGCCTCGGCGCGAACCTAAGCAATACCGAACACCAAAGCGTTAAACTCAGCCATGTTTGGCAACAACGCCCGGCGCATTTAGCGGGTTTAGCCGCCAATGACGAAATCATGGCTTTGAATGGTTTAAAAACCCCGAATGTGGCGACACTGGAGAAAATTCTTGCGCGTCAACAAGTCGGCCGCCAACTCGACTGCCATTTTTTCCGTCGCGATGAATTAATCCAAACCCAAATTGAACTGGATGCAACTCCAAAAGATCGTGTGGTATTAGGTCGTCAAGACAGCGACGCAACGCCCGTTTGGCCAAAGCTTTAAAGCATTAATTGAATTCAAGAAAGGAAAAGATGTGACCACATCAGAACAACCAGGCCTGGTGGCTTTGCAAGAACGCATAGCCGAATTGGAATTTAAACTCGCCTACCAAGAAAACACCTTGGAAGCGCTCGAAAAAACCGCCGCCTATCAGCAACAGTCGATTCAATCTTTGGAACGTAAATTAGGTTTATTAGGGGATTATTTAAAGTCGCTAAGAGAAGATCCAATCAAACCGCTTAGCGAAGAAACCCCTCCGCCGCATTACTAGATTAAATGTAAATTAACACTTCATGTTCGAATGGCGAGGGCCTATCCATAATGGTTCCTGACGGATGAATTAGCGATTATTGTAACAATTGTTGAACAATCACTCAATAATTGTTATTATTTTTGAACACTCACTCAAAAATGGAAGATAATTATGATCGAATTTCCCCTGCACACACTTGATACAGCTCCAGAAGCTTCTAAAAACCTACTGAAACAAACACAAAAAAACTTTGGGTTTTTACCTAACCTGATTGCTGTAATGGCCAGCTCACCTGCCATCACTGAAGCTTATTTAACGGTGGGCGATATTTTTGCTAAATCAAGTTTATCGCCAACAGAGCAACAAGTGGTTCTCTTAACCGTGAGTCATTATCATGAATGCACTTATTGTATGGCTGCGCACACTGCGATTGCCAGTATGCAAAATGTTAAATCGGACATCGTACAGGCTATTCGAAACGGCCACGCTATCGCTGATAAGAAACTACAGGCTTTGCGTCATTTCACCTGGTTGCTGGTCGAAAATAGAGGCTGGGTGAATGATGAAGATATGCAGGCATTCATCGATGCAGGCTATGATCAGGCTCAGATGCTGGATGTACTGGTTGGTGTGGCTCAAAAGACTTTAAGTAATTTCACAAACCACCTAACAAAAACACCTCTAGATGATGTATTTTCTGAAGTTGCATGGACACCTTCAAAATAGTCAAACCATGTAATTTACTCTATTGATTAACCTTCACAGAGAGGGCACCTCGATTAACCCCTGGTTGATTCTGCGGGGCTTAGCCAAGTTTCTCAGCTCTGCGTTGTGAACCTTTGCAAGGTCTAGACATTCCTTCAGGTTCACGCCTTGATCTGAAACCAAGAGGGGTTAATCGAGCTCTGCCCTAGAGTAAAATTACAATCTGAATATTAATCTTGCAAACTCGGCTCGTTCACTAAAGTAGCTGGCAGCAAGAAAAAGAAACCGCGACGGCCTTTTCTAAACTGAATGCCCGCCGCTTTACCTTGATCGGTAACAAAGGTTTTATCACCGCGTTTTTCCATAAAACCTTCTTCAATCAAACGCAACTCCATTTCCGCAGGACTCAGATTCATGGCTCTGGCCAACTTTGGCATGGTTAAACGCTCTAAACGTTCTGACTTTTCATCAGCCTCAACTTCACCCACTTGTTGAGCTGCTGACTGAGTCACCGGCTTAGATGCGGCGGCGTTTGAAGAAGCCTGAGCTTTCGAAGGTTTTAACCCATACTTAGCCCAGTAATCAACTTCAATCGGTGCATTTTGAGCTTCTAGATCGTCACCCAATTCAACCAAAGCCGCTTGGCTCATAGATCGACAGCCTAACCAACCTGCTAAACGTTTAAATACTGAGAAAATTCCGCCCGAGTTGGTTTTGCTGGATAAGGTTTTCTGTACCTGATCTGGCCGACATAGGTTGTCATAACCTCTGTTCGGTTTAATCAACTTAGCTTTATAATCCACCACAACAAAGTGACGGAACACGGGATTGGTCATACCCAAGTCTGCCAATACTTTTTTAACAATGGGTTGGTTTAATTTTGATAAATTAAACGGCGAGGCAATTTCAATATAACGTTTTTTAAAACGATCCCAACGCCAATAACGCCCTTTAGAATCGAGTTTAATACCGGTTGAGAAATGCTTGGTTTCAAACAAACTCACCACGCCATGCTCATTAATCGCCAAATGGTCAATTTGCGCCACTTGTCCGTCACGCTCAAAACGTAACCCACTTAATAAAATCGCACCCGGTTGATCTCTAAAAATACTGCCTAATACCTTAGTTGCATTCTGCTCGGCTCTCTCAGCGGTTTGCAGGCGTTTTAAATCACCCAAAGCTAAACGTTTAATTTTTTCTTGCTCGGGTGTTAAGGTATCTAAAATGGTTTCGAGTTGTCTAATTTCGTTGTTACGTGATTCAATTTTTTTTAAAACGGGCATAAATACCATTTCCTTCCATCTATTATTATTGTTGTTCCGAATTTAACTGCTGGCGCTCTTTATCGCTTAGGCGCTCTATAACGATCACATCATAACCTAACGCTTTATAGTCGTTAATTTGGGCTTCACCGGAAGCCGATACATCGACAAAATCTACAAAGTCTTGATCACTTTTGCCTTGCCAACCCGCTACTACGGCACAAACGTGTACTGTCACACCTTGCACTTTTGTCATGGTTTCAAAGGCTTGTAACACATCGCTGGGGGCCGCACTGGATTCGGATTTAGCAAACTCAACCAGTTCACGACCGTGGCTTACAATCACCACATCTAAATCCGCATAACGCTGCTTTAAGGCATCTACTTGCGTTTGAATCACCTGGGTATAGTCCGACATCGCTTCGGGTGACAAACTCTCCACCTCAATAACGACACCAGCAGGCGGCGACATTTGCATTAGAATGCGTTCCACATCTGGGTGCAAGCTGTAGTCGGACAAAGCCCAAGCTTGACCAAATGATAACAAGCTCAACAACGCAATTTTGAGCCAATTTTTCATTTTCACTCTCCTTTACCAATTAGCCTAACTAGACTAACAAAAAACCCGCTTTAAAGGCGGGTTTCTATTTCAAACCGTCATGAGATTTTCAATAGGGCACCTCAATTAGCCCCAGCTTGAATTCTGCGTGACTTTCAGGCTACTTATTCTAGGCGTGCGTCGCCGACCTTAGTCATTTTAAGGTCAAGGCGAACAACAACGAAGAAGTGGCCTGAAAGTCACGCCCGAAGGGGCTTAGCCAAGCTTTCCAGCTCGGCGTTGTGAACCTTTGCAATGTCTAGACATTCCGGCAGGTTCACGCCTTGATCTGAAAAACTTGGCGTGGCCAGAATCAACCTGGGGTTAATCGAGCTGCCCAATATTTAGTCAACTAAGCGGCTGGCCATGTGACCATCGTAATGGGCAATCATGCCACGATACATGGTCGATAACTCAGGTATCACCGAGTCTTTTACACAAGGCAAACTTAACAGCACTTTTTGCCAATTCTGTAATACCGGTAAGCCTTTCAACACATCTAAATCACAATGGGTTTTAAGCAAATCCAGCCGCATTAACATCGGTGCAAACGCCGCATCAATCAACTTAAACTCCGAACCGTTAAAATAATCTTGGCCAGAATGCACGCCTTCTATACGTTTAAGCAAGGCTTGCAAGCCATCAATTTTTTTCTGGCAAGCAGCGGCCTCTTTTTCATGAATAATACCATGCAAACCGTCCATCCCCATTAATTCACCGCCAAAAGCCATCCACGCGCGATTTTTGGCTTTAATTAACGGATCAGTCGGGTGCAATGAAGGCGGCGTAATTTCATCCACATACTCTTGAATCACCGAGGATTCAAACAACACCTCTGAATCATCCACTTTTACAACTGGCACTTTCCCAAGCGGTGAGATGTCTAAAAACCATTGCGGCGGATTTTGCAGGTCAATATAGGTGATTTTAAAATCGACATTTTTATGCAACAACGTAATAACCGCACGTTGTACAAATGGGCAAAGTTTAAAACTAATCAGTTCGAGTTGTGGAATCGATTGTGACATCTGCGCTCCTTATGCTTAAATTTGATTGGTTTTCACCAACTGTTTGAACTTTTCAAATAAGTCTGTCTTGGTTTCAATATGCCCTGGGTCGGTGATAATCACATCAATCGGGCACACACTAATACAAGTCGGTTTATCATAAAACCCCACACATTCAGTGCACAAGTCTGGGTTAATTTCATACACCTTTTCGCCCATCGAAATCGCGGTATTCGGGCATTCCGGCTCGCACATGTCGCAATTGATGCAACCCGACAGAATTTTTAACGCCATGTTTTACTCACCACAAAATTCACCACAGAGGCACGAAGACACAAAAAAAATTATTTGATGCCATTAAATTCGTCCGCATTATTTAACTCTATAAAATCTTCGTGCCTCTATGTCTCGGTGGTTAACCAACTTTAGCCGCCGAATCACGTTTGGTGTCACCACCCCAAGATTCGTTACGCATCACCAAACCGAACTTTAACACATCTGGCGATAAACCTTTAAACGGGTTCGGAATGCGCGCAATCCAACCTGAACCCAAAGCGGCATCAATCGGCTTGTCGTGTTTGTCTTTCATCTGATCCAACACCAGTGTGACATTACCGGCTGGGGTCATAATTTCAATCGAATCGCCCACGCAGAACTTATTTTTAACATCAATTTCAAGCGTGTCATCGTTTACATCAATCACTTCACCGACAAAACGCTGACTGTCTGACTTAGACACACCGTAATCGTAGTTTTGATATTCTGAATGCACGTGACGACGTAAAAAGCCTTCGGTATAACCACGACTCGCTAAGCCATCCAACTGCAACAATAAGTCTGGATCAAACGGCTTGCCAGCGGCGGCATCATCAATCGCTTTACGATAAACCTGTGCGGTACGCGCCACATAATAATGCGATTTGGTACGCCCTTCGATTTTTAGTGAATGCACACCCATTTGAACCAATTCTGGAATCAACTCAACCGCACGCAAGTCTTTTGAGTTCATAATGTAAGTGCCGTGTTCGTCTTCAAACGCGGGCATTAATTCGCCCGGACGACCCTGCTCTTCTAATAACCAAACTCGATCAGTGGTTTCACCCTCGCCCAAAGTCGGTTCAGCTTGGGAAATCTCTGGCGCAGGCAAACTGGTGGTGCCAGTTAAATCGGTCATACGTTCAATGCCTACCACTTCACCGGCCGCGTTTTCCTTGCCTTCGTAGGTGTTGTAGTTCCAACGACAGGCGTTGGTACAAGTGCCTTGGTTGGCATCACGTTTATTGATATAACCGGACAACAAGCAACGACCGGAATAAGCAATACACAAAGCACCGTGTACAAATACTTCTAACTCCATGCCCGGCACCATTTCATGAATTTCGGCAATTTCGTTGACGGATAATTCACGCGATAAAACCACTCGACTCACGCCTTGGTCATACCAAAACTTAACCGTCGCCCAGTTAACCGCATTCGACTGCACGGATAAATGAATTTCTTGTTGTGGAAAATGCTCACGCACCATCATAATCATGCCCGGGTCGGACATAATCAGCGCGTCCGGTTTCATATTGATAACCGGCTCGATATCTTTTAAAAAGGTTTTTAATTTAGAGTTATGTGCTGCAATGTTGGTTACAACATAAAACTTTTTGCCCAACTCATGCGCACGCGCTATGCCTTTCGCCAAGTTTTCTAAATCAAATTCGTTGTTGCGCACGCGCAAGCTATAACGTGGCTGACCCGCATAAACGGCATCGGCCCCGTAAGCAAACGCGTATTCCATGTTTTTCATTGTGCCGGCTGGCGACAAGAGTTCGGACTTAAAAGTCATGTTATTATTCCCCAGTTCTATAACCTACCTATTTTATAGGAAATTAGCTATTTTGTCGCGCCAGACTTGGGTTTTATCTTCTAAACTCATCCGAGCGTGCGCCGGACTGGTTGAGGGTAAGGTCACAAGCTGGATTGAGTTAAAAACCAGCGGATGGCCTTTATGCAGATGACGTTTAAACAAGTCAGCCGCCTTATTGCCATTTAACGCAATCGCTTGGCATTCAGGATGACGAAGCACCAGGCCTGGTATATCGTTGGTTTGAATCGATTTCGAGCAAATCGCTGAATCTAAACTACCCGACCGTTCGCATTGCGCCAGCACATCCCACAAACCAATATGATGTTGCTGTAATTGCTTATAACGTTGCTCAAAACTGCCTGACCAGTCTTGTTGCAACAAGGTCGCCATAATCGGCCAAAACCCATTACGTGAATGCGCATAATAAGCTTGCGCCTCTAACGAAGCCACGCCGGGCATGGAGCCTAAAATCAAAACCCGCATATAAGCGGGTTCGATAGGTTTAAAGCTTTGGCAAATTTCCACAAGAGTGAATTCGCGTTTAATTAAAACGCGGCCAAAAAGGCCTTTACTTGCTCACCACTGGAAGCCTTTACTTGCTCGGTCACTTCCAACCCATTCAGACGCATCAAGGTGACCGTTGAGTCTTGCTTAGGCCAAGCCGCCGTCAAATCGCCGCTGATATCCAATCCGATACGGAATGGATACTTCTGCATTTTTGGTAACGCAAACCATTTCGTAATCAAACTCGGCATACCGGAAACATCAGCGACATACAAACCACCGCGCGCTTCTAAATTTTCGATACCTAGTTCGGTCAAAGCTTGTCTAACCCATTCACCACCTTGCTTATCGTGCGAAAAAATGAGCCATTGCGTTGTAACCGATAAACTCACCGGTACCGCATGCTGATCTTCGAATACCTGCTGTGATAGCGTTTTGGTTTCCGCGCTCTGCGCACTAAAACTAAAACTAAAAGCCATCATTAAACCCGACATAAACATTATTATTTTTTTCATAACACTCCAGCCCACAAATTCAATTAACTCTACTAATAGGGTCACAAGTATCTCAAATATAACGCCTTCAAACCAATTAATTTATTCATTAGTTTGTTTAAAAAAAATCTATCAAACATCTATAAAGCCCGATTAAACTCTAATTCTATTGCTATTAAAATAGCCCCTCAAGTAAACTGGCTACTGATTATTTCCCCCATTAAATTGAATAGAACACAAACAGACCTCATGACAAACAATTTTAGCTTTAAACGTCTTGTGAGCATTATGGTGACGGGCCAATCCGACCTTAAATCCGCTCCAGACTTGAGTACTATTGGCTCAAACTTACTAGAACAACTCCAGCAAAGTCTACCTTATGATGTTCAGACTCGTTTATTAAGTGGGTATGCGGCGGGGATTGAACAGGTCAGCGTTCAAAACGCCCAAGCGTTTAATTGGGAAGTCCAACTTTTTTTAACGCACAAAGCGAGCCATACACCTGAACTCGATAGCCTGGTGGAATCAAGCTCGGTTACTAAAATTATCTCATTGGGTCAAGACACCACATCGAAACGACTGATCCCGGACCCTGCAAAACAACGCGATCAGATGGCTCTGAACTTTGCGGATTTATTAATTATCTATTGGGATTCCGATTTTGATCCAGGCCAACACAACGATCATTCACAACTAATTGGCCAAGCCGCGCAAAGTCGCAAACCGGTAATTTGGTTAAGCCCAGACGGTCAAATGCACTGGCTGGAACTGGAACGCTTAGACGATGCAACACTGGAATTATTAAAAGCCAGTGACTATTCGTCCGAAAGTCTGGTCGCCTGCTTCAAGCCATTTAAGCACTTAGATCAAACACCGATTAGCCGTTTTATTGAGTTGTTATTAAACCCGACGATTCAAACCCACAACCCAAACGCAACGATTTTGCGTGAACTCACACAAACCAACGGACACACTGAGTTTCACGATACTGGCCGCTTACACGATGTTATGACCGGCTTATTGCATAGTGACAAAAAAGATGCTTGGTTCGAACTCAAACGTAAGTTTTCAGCTTATCGCCTACCTAAACTTTGGTCCACAACACCCGATGAAGTTCAGCCCAAACCGGGTTTAAATGAAGCTTTTGCCCATCACGACCGCCTAGCCGAACAAGCAGGCGGACTGCACCGCAGCAACATTTGGCTATTGTATGGCTTTGCCGCTTTAGCGGTATTAGTGGCCGTCAGTGCCGAAGTTTGGCAGCTGCATTGGTTAGCCTATGTCGAATTAGCCTTGATTGCAATGGTGATTTATCGGGTTTGGTGGGCACGCAAAATCCAACTGCACCAAAAATGGATACGGCATCGTTATTTGGCCGAACAAATGCGCTACTGCATTATGGGCTACCCTGCGCTGGCGATTCCAAAAGCCTTTTTAGAGCCGGTTTGGCAAATAAACAATCAAAACCAACTGCAATTAACTAGTGCCGAACTTTGGTTATTGCAACGCAATTTAATTGTCAGCGGCCTACCCTGTGATGATGGCAAGATTTATACGCCGCCTTATCACAACCATGTGTTGGCCGAACATATTCAAGCTGGGGTGCGCCATCAAATGCGTTATCACCAAAGGCATCATCATCAAAAACATCTCGGCCACAAACGCCTGCATGCATTAGCCGAATTGCAGTTTTTGCTGACTTTTATTGCGGTAGTGATGCACATTTATATTCATGCGAATTGGCTGCTATTGTTTACCGCCGCTTTACCAGCGTTTGCTGCTGGCTTACATGGCATTTTGACTAAATTGGAAATGGAACGTATTTCGGGTCAATCGGCGCGTTTATATCAACAGCTAGAGCATTTAGATTTGGCCTTAACGCGTTTTATTCAGCAAACCCCAGCTGGCGACGATAGCTGGCAACACTGGCTAAGCCTGCATTATCTGGCGAATAAAAGCCTGCAGACCATGTCGGACAATATTACCCAATGGCAACACCTGATCAAAGTTCAACAAACTGAAATTCCGGCTTAACAATCATCAGCACCAGGCCTGGTGGTTTGGAACCCGTTGGCTTGGCGAATTCTTATAAACAAAAAAACGCCCTTAGGCGCTTTTTTATCACACAAAATCGGTTTAGAAAAACTTAATAACCGATGTTTGAGTGATGCGACTGCGGAATCGATTCCGCGTCAGGTAACAAGTACCACATCAAGTAATCTACCACCATCGGCACTAAAACCGTATGTTGGTTATTGGTTTCTTGTAATAATTTACGCACCGCTAGCTTCAACTCAGGACGGTTTGAGGTGTCCATGATAATATCAATTTTTGAGCCATATTCGCGGATCGCTTCTTCATAACTCGGATAGTTTTTAATCCCGCGTTTTTCAGCATCCGCCAATAAAGGGTTACTCATGTTCGGCTCACTGACCGCGATAATCTTAACGCGACTTTCATCTAAATCCGTAAACTGACTGTAAAACTTACCGCCAATACGGCCCAAACCTATCATTAAAACTGTAATCTGCCTCATAAACCTAGTATCTCCTTTAGTCTTATTATTTAGCTTCAGTTAGGTGAATCCTATTCAACTAACCTAAAACACTAACAAGTATAGGGGAAACCCACGCATCTTATTAAGTTGTATCTCGGCATTTGCCATCAATCTTTTTATACCCCAAGGCATAAAATTTATTTAATCAACTTAAAGATGGGCACCTCGATTAATCCTCACTCAAAATCGGTTGCGCCCATAAATCGTATTCATCCGCTGCGTAAATTTCAACTTCCAACATATCGCCCGGTTGTAACCCTTCGCCGTCCGGAATAAATACCATGCCATCAATTTCTGGGGCGTCGGCGGCGGAGCGTGCAATCGCGCCCTCTTCATCGATTTCATCGACCAATACCGTCATGCGTTTGCCGATTTTGGCCTGCATTTTCTTCGCGCTAATCGCCTGCTGAGTTTGCATAAAACGATCGTAACGATCTTGTTTAATCTCATCAGGTATTTGCTCGGCGATTTCGTTAGCCGCCGCGCCAGTCACCGGCGAATATTGGAAACAACCCACACGATCTAATTGCGCCTCTTCCAAAAAGTCTAATAAACGTTGGAATTCTTCTTCAGTTTCGCCAGGGAAACCGACAATAAAGGTCGAGCGTAAAGTTAAATCCGGCACCTGTTCACGCCATTGTTGAATACGCTCCAGCTGCTTGTCGATATTGCCTGGACGACGCATGGCTTTTAGCACGCGTTTGTCGGCATGTTGTAACGGCATATCCAAATAAGGCAACACCTTGCCTTCGGCCATTAACGGAATCACTTCTTCGACATTCGGATAAGGGTAAACATAATGCAATCTTACCCAAACCCCCATATCGCCCAAGGCTTTCACCAGGCCGGTCATGGAGGTTTTAACCGGCTGACCATTCCAGAAATCGAGTTTATGTTTCACATCCACACCATAAGCGGCGGTGTCTTGCGAAATCACCAATAACTCTTGCACACCCGCTTCGACCAAACGCTTGGCTTCGTCGAGCACTTCGCTGACCGGACGACTGACCAAATCACCGCGCATCGACGGAATAATGCAGAAAGAACAACGATGATTACAGCCTTCTGAAATCTTTAAATAGGCAAAGTGACGCGGCGTAAGTTTGACGCCTTGCGGCGGCACTAAATCCACATAAGGATTATGCTCTGGTGGGGCCACCACATCGTGCACCGCGTTTAATACGGTTTCGTAAGCTTGCGGGCCGGAGACCGATAACACTTGCGGATAACGACTTAAAATCTCTTCATCGCGCGCACCCAAGCAGCCAGTGACAATCACCTTACCGTTTTCGCGCAAAGCTTCACCAATCGCATCCAGCGACTCTTGCACCGCCGAATCAATAAAACCACAGGTATTCACAATCACGGTATCGGCATCTTCATACGAATTCGATAAATGATAGCCTTCAGTACGCAACTGAGTCAGAATGCGTTCCGAATCAACAGTGGCTTTTGGGCAACCTAAACTAACGACACCCACGGTGGGTTGATGTTTACTCATAAAGTTCTCACGATCAAAACAACCAGGCCTGGTGATCAGTCTCATTTAGAAACACAACCAGGCCTGGTGCAATTAAAATTAACGCGCATTTTACAATAAATTGAACCAACAATTCGGATTGCTTAAATCGCGCGGCTTAGTAGTTTAGATTTTAGGCTTCAGGTCACTGATTAGTTAGACTCTAACGATTTAGGCACATCGTCCACCAGTTCTAGCTTGGCTTTTTCGACCAGTTCTTCGGGCAATTCTTTTTGTACCATCACGCCCAAATCTTTGAATTCGGCGGCTTGTTTAATTAGGTTTCCGCGCCCGGAATACAGCTGACTAAAGGCTTTTTCGTAGCTGTCTTTGGCTTTATCCAATTGGTTGCCAACACCTTGCAGACTGCCGATAAAACTGTTGAGTTTGTTATAAAACAGTTCCGCACGACGCGCTAACTCTGTACTGTGTTTACTTTGTTCAGCAAAACGCCAGAGCTGACGCACAATTTGCACCGAACTTAATAAGGTGGATGGCGTAGCAATTAACAAATGTTGTTTCATGGCTTCATCCAATAAACGTTCGTCGGCCTTAATCGCTTCCATATAAGCCGACTCAATGGGCACAAACAAAATCACCACTTCCGGCGCCACCAGGCCTGGTAGCTTGGCATATTCTTTATCCGACAATTCTTTCATGCGATCACGTAACGCGCTTACGTGTTCTTTTAAGGCGGCTTGTTTTTCCTGCTCGTCTTCGGCGTTTACAAATCGACTATAAGCGGCCAAGGAGGTTTTAGCGTCAATCACCAAATGTTTTTCGCCGGGTAAATACACCACCACATCTGGCCGAAAGCGCCCGGACTCGCCTTGAATACTGACTTCGCGTTGAAAATCACGCGGCGCGACCAGACCGGCGGATTCTAAAACACGTTCCAAAATCATCTCGCCCCAATTACCCTGCGCCTTTTTTTGGCCTTGCAGGGCTTGGGTAAGTTGATGGGCTTGATCGGATAAATTCAGGTTCATCTTCTGCAAGTTTTGCAGTTCAAACTTCAGCGCCAAACGTTGTTCACTTTCGTTTTTCTGAATTTGCTCGACTTGGGTTTTAAAGGCTTTCACATCGTGATGAAACGGCGTGAGCAATTGATTTAAGCTTTGTTCGCTCTGCTCTTTAAAGCTGCGATTTTTTTGCTCAAAAATCTCTTGCGCAAGTTGGCTAAACTCTTGTTTTAAACGCGCATGTTGCTCTTCAAACTGCTGCTGTTTTTCCGCCAACTGGGTCTGTAATTTGGCTTGAGAAACTTCAAGCTGAGTATTGGTTTGCAAGCTAGTATTTAAACGTTGCTCTAATTGATCCGCGCTTTGTTGCCAACGTTGTTGCTCGGCCTGAGCTAAAGCCAACTGGGTAGTTTGTTGATTAAGAGTTTGATTTAATTCGGTTAACTGGGTTTCGTACTGCTGTGTTAACTCGGTCAAGTTTTGCTCTAACAACTTGCGTTTCGCAACTTGTCGCCAACCTAACCAGCTAATAACGCCAACAAAAGCGCCTAAACCTAAAGCCACCAGGCCTGGTGGCAGGTATTGCATCCAATCAAATTCCATAAACATCCTAGCGTTGTATTGCGTTTGTATTAACTTGTGAGTTTCTCGGCGCTTTTACCGTCGTCATTCAGGCCAGG
>NZ_JACUTY010000085.1 GCF_014859555.1 Thiomicrospira sp.
AATTTCCAGTCGGTGGTGGGGCATGAATCACGCGAACAGTTTCTAGAGTTAGTCGGTGAACTGCCGGATGAGGTAGGGGCTTGCGTTGGCGGGGGCTCGAATGCGATGGGAATGTTTGCCGGTTTTATCGAAAATCAAGCCGTGGGGTTGAACGGCGTTGAGCCGCTTGGCCGAGGCACAAAATTGGGCGAACATTCGGCCACTATGACTTACGGTGAGCCTGGTATGATTCACGGTTTTAAATGTCTGTTGCTTTCGGATGATGAAGGTAACCCTGCTCCGGTACATTCGATTGCTTCGGGTTTAGACTATCCGGGTGTTGGACCGGAACATTCGCATTTGAAAGTGGAAGGACGGGTTAAATATCACGGCGCGACCGACCAGGAAACTTTGGATGCGTTTTATGAGTTATCGCGTTCGGAAGGCATTATCCCAGCATTAGAAAGTGCACATGCGGTGGCTTGGGCGATGCGTCATGGGCGTGACAATCCGGGTTCGACAATTCTGATTAATTTATCCGGTCGTGGCGATAAAGATATTGATTATGTCACTGAGAACTTTGGGTTTGCGAGCCAATCTTAAGGCCTCTTTAAAAGGCTTTTAAAGTTACAAAAACCAGACTAACGACAAGCACCAGGCCTGGTGCTTGATCTAAGCTTGATCCTGCGAGTCAGACTCATTAAAATCCGCATCCAAATCGGTATTGGGTTTGAGGTGCGGATACACTATGTGCCAAGCTTGGGTGAATTTATCGTGATCCAATTTACGTTGCAATAAATTAACGGCTTGAATGTACTGGTCAACGTACAAATAACGCCGACGTTTAAGCGATTGAATTAGGTGGCGATAACGGGTTGGCAAAAAGGGTTTGAAATGCACCAGCAATCCAAATTCCCCTTCGGTTTCAGCCACTCGACGTTCGGCTTCACGGCGTGCGTCCCACTTAACTTGGCGATCATAGCCTTCAAACATTTTGCCAATAAAAAACACGATCCCAGCGCTAACTAAAAAACTTAAGATCAAGTATCCACTGATCCAGGCACCTAAAAAAGTGAAAATCACCAAACTCAACATAGCAACCGGAATAGTGAGGGTATTGATCCAAATACGATTACCGCGTATTTCTTCTTCTACTTTTTTAATATCAAAATCTTCTAAATTAATTTCATGCAATCGTCCCAGCATGGTTTTTGCGCTGGGAATATCATCGCTGATTTGAGTTTGATCTACTGGCGTTTCGCTCATATGAATTATTTCACAGCCTTAGGTTTTTTGGGTTTGCTCATTTGCGTACACTTAAATGTGTGACGAACCCGAGTCTCAAGGCAAAAAGCCGTGAGTTGACCACCCCACAAACAGCCAGTATCGGTCGCATGCACTTGGTAGGCATCTATGGCGCCAAGCGTTGACCAGTGGCCAAAAAAGATTTCATGATCCTTATTACGTCGATTGGTATGTAAAAACCAGGCCTGGTGCTCGGCATGTGTATGTTTATCTGGCGAACCTTTTAGGTCGAAATCTAACTCACCATGTGCGTTGCAATAACGCATGCGTGCAAACGCATTGACGATGTAACGTAAACGTTCCCAGCCTTTTAAGGCGTCGTGCCAAGTTTTGGTTTTAGAGCCGAATAAATGCTGGGTAATAAACTCACGCCAATCATCCGAACGCATAACTTGTTCAACTTCATCCGCATGGATTGCGGCTTGTTCCACCGTCCATTGTGGTGGAATACCGGCATGAACCATGACCACCGGCAAGGTGGCGTGACGCACCATTAAGGGCTGCTGGCGTAACCAATCGATTAGTTCCGAGTGATCGGGCGCGTTGTATATATCTTCGAGGGTGTCGGATTTGGAGCGGTATTTTTCTAAACCACTGGAGGCGGCAAGCAGGTGAAAATCATGGTTTCCCAGTACCATTTTGCCACGTTCTCCGAGTGATTTTACAAATCGTAAACATTCTAACGACTGCGGGCCTCGATTAACAATATCGCCCACAAACCAAAGTTCATCCTGTTTAGGCTGATAGTTAATTTGTTCGAGCAATTGTTGTAATGGGTCAAAGCAACCCTGTAAATCACCAATAATATAGGTTGCCACTTACGCTTCCTTTTGAGGTTTCACTCGGCTGTATAAATTGGCCAGATGGACAAAGTCTTCTACCGATAATGCTTCCGCTCTTAAACCTGGGTCAATCTGACAAAGTTCGATTTGTTCACTATTTAACCAGTTTTTTAGGGTGTTGCGCAAGGTTTTACGTTTTTGACTGAAGGCTTGTTTGACGAGTGCCGCAAAATCAGTGAAATTATCGGCCTCAAAAGGCAGTTGACGGTACGGGATTAAACGAACAATGGCGGAATCGACTTTTGGCGGTGGCGTAAAGTTTTCTGGGCCGACTGTAAATAAATATTCGGTTTGGCAGGCGTATTGAAGCATCACACTGAGACGACCAAAAGCTTTGCAACCGGGCTCGGCAGTGATGCGTTCAACCACTTCTTTTTGCAACATAAAATGCATGTCTTCAATAATGTCAGACTGTTCAAGCAAGTGGAACATTAACGGGCTAGAAATGTTGTAGGGCAGGTTGCCCACCATTCTCAGGGTCTCGCCAGGTTGTTTAATTAGTTGGCGATAATCAAACCGCAAGGCATCCGCATTGTGTAAGTGAAAAGATGGGTGCGTTTTAAAACGCTGAGTGAGCGGGCCAATTAAATCGCGGTCAATTTCAATAATATCTAAATGATTAACCCGATCCAATAAGGGTTCGGTTAAAGCCGCTTCGCCCGGCCCGATTTCGACCAGGTGTTGCTCAGGGCGCGCTGCAATCACATCTACAATGTGGGCAATAACACCGGGATTGTTAAGGAAGTTTTGACCAAACTGTTTTTTATGTTTGTGGTTAGATGCTTTAGACATTGACACGATGCGCCTCCAACATTTCTAGCGCGACTTGAATCGCATAATGGAAACTGCCAGTGTCGGCTTGGCCTGTGCCGGCTAAATCGAGTGCGGTACCGTGGTCAACCGAGGTGCGGATAAAGGGTAAGCCCAAGGTAATATTGACCGCTTTGCCAAACCCAACATGCTTTAAAACCGGTAAACCTTGATCGTGATACATGGCTAAAAACGCATCGGCTTGCTCCATTTTTTGTGGCGTAAACATGGTGTCGGCGGGATAGCAGCCGCTAATGTCCATGTTGTGCTGTTGCAATTGATTAATCACCGGTTGGATGACCTCAATTTCTTCCCGCCCCATGTGGCCGTCTTCGCCTGCGTGTGGGTTTAAGCCAGCGACAAATAAACGCGGTGAATCTATGCCAAATTGTTGTTTTAAAGCTTGATAAGTGATACGCATAACCTTTTCTAATAAAGGCTGGGTGATCGCTTTAGGCACATCGGCCAAGGGCAAATGTGTGGTCGCGAGTGCGACACGTAAACCCGGTGTTGCCAACATCATCACGACTTGCTCGGTATGGCTAAGTTCGGCTAATAATTCAGTATGACCACTAAACTTTAAGCCAGCCTGGTTAATCACACCTTTATGTACCGGCCCGGTCACCATCGCGGCAAATTCGCCACTTAAACACCCTTGGGTTGCGCGCGTTAACATGCGAATAACATAATCGGCATTAGCCGGATTTAATTCACCCGCGTGAGTGGGGGCGTTTAGGCTAAGTGGCAACACACAGAGTTGGCCTGGGCGACTGATTTTTTCTGGCTGACTGGCTTCGTAAAGCAAAATTTCAAGCGGGAGGTTTAAGACCTGCGCGCGCGCTTTGAGTAAATCTGGGTCCGCGATCACCACCAGTTGGATTGGCCAGTTTTGTTGTGCCAGTTGAATCACTAAGTCGGGCCCAATTCCGGCCGGTTCGCCCGAGGTGATAACAATACGTGAGTCCATCATAGTCGCTCCAACCGAGTTTCGACATAAGCTTCATCGCGTAAGCGGCGCATCCATAAGTCAAAGGTTTCATTGGCTTTACGAGAGCGGATGGCTTGGATGGCTTCTTGTTCCAAGGCTTGACCTTGGGCTTCACCGCGGCGTTTATCGTTGAGTTTTAGAATGTGATAGCCACTCGAGGTTTCGATGATTTGACTGATTTGACCTATCTGAAGTTGCACGACCGCCTCGGTAAAAAACGAAGGCATTTCATCCAGATTTAGCCAGCCGAGGTCGCCACCATTCAAAGCTTGACTGGCTTCAGAGTGACGCACGGCTATTTGTGCGAAATCTACGCCATCTTGAAGTTGCTGGTAAATGTCTTTTACTTTTTGTTCGACTTCACGACTTTGTTCTGGGGTGGGTGAGTCGGGGCGGGTAATCAGAATGTGCGCCAATTTAAACTCTTCGTTGCCATCTTGCAGTTGACGACGCTGAATAAAGTTTTCGACTTCTTCTTCGGTCACCTGAATTTGGCTGAGAATTTCAACTTCGCGTAATTTTTGAATCAAAATTTGGTCGCTGATTTGTTGGCGAATCGTGCTAAAGCCATTTGGCATTTGTTGATTAAGGGCTTCGCGTAGTTGCAATAGGGTTAAATTATTAGCGTCCGCCATTTGGCTGAGTTGGGCGTTAATTTCATCATCCGTAACCGTTATACCGCGTTGTTTCGCGCGCTGTTCTTGCAGGTTTTGCATAATCATATTGTCGAGCACGCGTTCGCGTAACAGGTTCATATCTGGGCGCTGGATTTGACGCTGGCGTAGTTCGGCTAAGGCCTGATCAGTTTGTTCATTTAGTTCACTCAACAAAATAATATCGTCGTTAACCACCGCGACAATCCGGTCGAGCAGGGTGTTGGCGTGTACTGA
>NZ_JACUTY010000086.1 GCF_014859555.1 Thiomicrospira sp.
AAATATAATCTCCTCTACCCTTTAAAATAAAAACTTTATCTATATAATAAACAGACTCACCGAATATCGGGGCTGCATTGGTTTCGACGGGGAGAATGAAGTTTAAGATGCATGCCGTGCCTGAATGATGCACGTAAATCTTAATTCAAATTGTTATAGTTGCAAACGACGATAACTACGCTCTAGCGGCTTAAGCCCGCTGGTGCGGCTCAGGGCAGTTGTTCGTGGCGCCTGATGCCGTATCGACTTACACGGAATCGTATTTACCGCGTGTTTGGGTAGGTAAATACTAAACAGGACAAACTCGTCTTACGTGCTCCCTGACAGTCGGGAAACGTTAAGATTAAACTAATAGACTGTATAAGCATGTAGACTCTTGGATGGAGTCTTTCCGGACGGCGGTTCGACCCCGCCCAGCTCCACCAACAACAAAGCCCGCATTTGCGGGCTTTTTTATATCGCGGTTTCAAGTATTCACTATTTCCCATTAAATCCACAAAAATCCCTATTGAGATTGATCTGCGTGGTACAACTGTAAAAATAACAAATCCATAATCCTCAGCGCCTCAAAAATTGAATCCACAAACATGGAAATTAATTCAACGCTTCTATATACTACACATATATACAAAAGGAGCCGCAAATGATTACAGCAACGGTTTTTGAAAACAATAAAACTCAAGCAGTGCGTTTACCTGTCGCCGTACGATTTGAACCGTCGGTCAAAAAGGTGTTTGTTCGAACACAGGGTAAAGAGCGCATCATCACGCCTGTTGATAATACATGGGATAGCTTTTTCCTATCTCCGACCACATCTGTGAGTGATGACTTTTTAAACGAACGCCCAGAACAAACTGAAACCCCGCGAGAATCCTTCGATGATTAAATATTTGCTAGATACCAATATCTGCATTTATGTGATTAAACGCCGCCCTATCGAAGCACTTACAAAATTTAACGATGCGGCGGGCCACCTAGCCATTTCATCGATCACGCTTGCCGAACTATTACACGGTGTAGAGAAAAGCCAACAAATAAGCAAAAACCTGCAAGCCGTTGAGGATTTCTGTAGCCGTTTAGACGTGATAGACTATGATGAAAAAGCAGCAGCACATTATGGTGAAATTCGTGCCGAACTTGAACGTGCTGGGACACCAATTGGTGTTAACGATCTTCACATCGCAGGTCATGCAAGAAGCCTTGGTACGATATTAGTCACCAACAACATGAAAGAATTTGAGCGCGTGGAAGGTTTACGGTTACAAAACTGGTTAGATTAATGTTAAAAAAACGGGATTAGAATCCGTTTCACTTTTAATAAAATGGCACAAAAACAAATCCAAGCCCTTTATCTAAAGGCTTTTCGAAATAGCCCAGCTCCACCAATACCGGGTTGTAAAAAACCCACAAAAAAGCCCGAGAAATCGGGCTTTTTTGTGGGTGAGAGGCAATACCCTAAAGTCGATCGAATATCGAACCACTCATCGGCATAAAGAACTTTTCGTACATACGGGATGCATAGGTATTGGTCATGCCGGATATATAATCGGAAATCACACGTTTGCGTTCGCGTTCGGTTTTGGCTTCGTTGACTTTACGCACCGTATTACTTGGTAACAATCTATCGCCATTGGCTTCCAAAGTTTTAAATAAGTCCATCACAATCAACTGGCCCTTGTATTCCATGCCTTTTACTTCTGGAATGGTGATGACATTTTTAAACACAAAACGTTTTAACAACTCCAACACCCTAGCCTGAGCGTCTGGTAAACAGGCCTGGTAACGCAACAATGGGTGCTCAAACTCATCCTGCTCAGCAATATACACATGCTCTACCATAATACCCACCATCTTGCTGACGGCATGCTTACGCGATTTTGAGCTGCCGCTGAATAACCGTTCGGTCATCAGGTCATCCCATAACGGGTTTTCGGTGAAGGCTTCGTTTTCCATCACTTCGGCCTGCCAAAGATCGCTTGAAACCATTTTCATCGCTACCGCATCCTCCAAATCATGAATGCCATAAGCAATATCATCGGCCAGCTCCATAATAGTGGTGTCCAACGATTTATGCTGCGTGCAAGCATGGCCGGTGGTGGATCTCGTTAACTGAATAAAACGCTTGCGATCAGCCGCACTGAACGGATTTAACACCCAATTAAACAGCGCCTCTTCTTCTTGATACAAACTTTTAGGCGGATGCCAGGCGCGCATATTCCAAGTTTTAAAATCCGTGACTTCCGGTTCCGATAACAACTGCTGATAGGCGGCGTTAACACTCACAACGTCTTCATAGATCGCAGGATACTTCAATACGCCCAAAGTGGCGCGGCGCGACAAATCAATACCGTTTTTTGGCGTGTATTCGCCAAGTTTGGCCAGGATGCGTAAGGTTTGCGCATTGCCTTCAAAACCGCCATGATGGCGCATCATATAATTCAACGCCACTTCGCCGCCATGACCAAACGGCGGATGCCCTAAGTCGTGCGCCAAACAAATCGCCTCAATCAAATAAAACGATGGTAACCAATCCATATAGGCTTGGCCTTCGCCATCGGTAATCAGCTGCTCAACAATCCCCGAGCCAATTTGCGCGACTTCCATTGAGTGGGTTAAACGCGTGCGAAAAAAGTCAGACTCATTTAAACCAAAAATCTGAGTTTTCGACTGCAAACGCCGAAACGAGGCCGAATGAATTACCCGCGCCCGATCGCGCTGATACACAATCCGTGCCGGACGTGCGGGCGAATCATTTAAAAATTCAGTGTATTTTTGTGTCCAAATCGGTTCTTGCTGTTCCGCGTTCATAAAATCACCCAACTAAAAAATTGTTATCTATCATAACCTGTCACTTCTAAAAAAGTGAAGACTCCACCCCCTTTCATTAAGCTGTAATGGATTGAATCAATTTATAGCTTGTTTTATTAACTTTGATTAACTATGATTGTTAATTATTAGGATAATTAACACCTAAGGAGATCACCATGCCACAAGCAGATACTAGAGTGCTAACGGCACACATCCCAATAGAAATAGCCAATCAAGTTGATCAAATGGCGAAGAAACTTGAGCGCTCAAAAAGCTGGATTATGAAACAGGCCTTGTCCGCGTGGATTGTACAAGAATCTATGCGCGAAAGATTAACGCAAGAAGCTTTGGCTGACGTCGATGCAGGAAATTTAATTAGTCACGAGTCTATGCAAGCTTGGGCTTTGAGCCTCGATTCTGACAAGCCCGCCAACCTCACCGAATGATAAAACTTTCCTGGACAAACAAAGCGGGGTCTGACTTGGCGCGTTTGTATGAGTTTTTAGCCCCTATTAACAAACAAGCGGCAGCCAAAACCGTACAGTCTCTCACAAACGCACCAAACATCTTGTTATCACATCCCAAATTAGGCGAATGCCTTGATGGTTTTCAACCTAGAGAGGTTAGGCGTATTTTGATCAATGACTATGAATTACGCTATGAAATTCAAAACAATACCATCTACATATTACGCATCTGGCATACAAAAGAACTCAGGTAATCTTATCGCACAGGCGATGTTAAAAACAGATCGTGTCCACCCAAAGCCTCGCGCCAAGAGCGTATCGGACCGGGCAACCAGGCCTGGATTTGAGTGGCGTCCAAAACTGAATACGCTGGACGACAAGCTTTAACGCCATAGTCGGCGGTTGAAATCGGCAGAACTTTGCAATCCAACTCACTCAAACGCATAATCTCGGTGGCCAATTCCGCCCAACTCGCTTGACCTTTATTTGCAAAATGGCAGACCTGTGTCGACCACCAGGCCTGGTGGTTTGGGTTTTCATCTAACGTTTTCTGGCGAAAGCTAACAATATCAAACACGGCTTGCGCTAAATCTAACGCACAAGTGGGAGAACCGATTTGATCACTCACCACTTGTATGGACGATCGCGTGGCGCCGAGCTGGCGCATGCGAGTTAAAAAGTTTGAGCTAAAAGGAGAAAATAACCAAGACGTTCGAACCACCAGGCCTGGTGGATTAACAGCAAGCATTGCATTTTCACCCGCGAGCTTGGTCTGGCCATAAACATTCAAGGGAAAAGGTTGATCCGTTTCAAGATAGGGCCGGTTTTTTAAGCCATCAAACACATAATCCGTCGAAAAATGAACCAGAAAACCACCCTGCTGTTTTACCAATTCCGCCAAATGACGCACCGCCAAATGATTAACCGCATCGGCTTTATTCGGCTCGACTTCCGCTAAATCCACTTGGTTATAAGCCGCACAATTGATCACCACATCATAGTATGAATCGTGCAAAACCTCAGCCACCAGGCCTGGTTGTGTAATATCCAGCTCACGCCCATATGCTTGAATCTCAAATTCGGGAAAACCTGCCGACACCTGTTTGAAACACTGTCCCAGCTGGCCATTAGCCCCAAGTAGTAAAAGTCGCACTTTTGAATTAAACAAAGAAGAAAGGAAAAAATATAAGACTCAATAGAATATTGAGTCTAGAAATTTAAACATGTTTAGACTTAGTGTTTTTCTTGTGGTTTACCGCTTCATAGACCACGAGCAACAAGCCTGTAACAAACGCTAACAATGCAATAGCGACTAAATATTCCATATTTATAACTCCTCAATTCTGTCTAGGCACTTAAATACACGTTTATTCAAAAAATAAATACCAATCGTAATCGCAAAAACAGCAAAAACCGAGACAATCACCAAAACCGGTTCCAAGTTATGGTACTTCTGAGCTAACCACGCCAATAAAGAAATGGGCATCTCGATTAACCCCTGGTTGATTCTGCGGGACTTAAAGGTCACTTATTC
>NZ_JACUTY010000023.1 GCF_014859555.1 Thiomicrospira sp.
TCCTGCAAAACCTAGATCCTGCAAAACCGGGTGTCTAGATATAGAGCACCAGGCCTGGCACTTAATCCGAACCAGTGGTTTGAGTTAGCACATCATCACTGGATTCTTTTGGGCTGCTGAGTCCCATGGCTTGCATTTGCTGCTCACGGAAAGCGGCGAGTCCTTGCTTCACTAACTCGTGCGTTTTTTCTGCATTGTCTTTAATTGAATCTTTATAAACCCCAAACCCTTCCAATATGTTGGTCGCGTCTTTAAAGCCAGATTCAATCCCGCCGCCAATTACACTTAAGAATTTGTCCAATAAAGCTTCGCCTTCTAAATCGGGGTTAGCGGCTTTGTAAGATTCAAAAAAACCAGTGGTGCCTTGCACGATACGGCCAGCGGTGTTTTCTGGTGACCAATATTCCATGCCACCTTGTTCGGCTAATTTTTCAGCGCTAATTGCATTTGGGCCCAAGTCCGGTGCTAAAACCTCATTCAGTTTTTCAATGGTTTCCTGGAACAAAATGCGCAAAGCATTGGCTTCTTTAGGGGCGCCTTTGCCAAACAAATGCTCAATTAAGTTGGCTTGTTGCTCAACCTTTTGTTGTTCTTTGGTTAGCGGCTTGTCTTGCCCGGGCGCTTGGCTGGATGCATTAGAGCCATCCAGCGAAAACTTCTCGGACTGGCGAGCTTGATTGTCGAGTAATTTCTTCTGAGGCGTCGCATTTTCGATTTGCGACACTTTAGAGTAAGCTTGGTTAAGGCCGTGAGCTGATTGAATAGCCATAGTAAAATCCTTTTCTGGTCAAGGGGTTAGCTTGTTTTTATTTTAACGCACTTTTTATTTAATGTGTTATTTCACCACCAGGCCTGGTGGTTTGCGTCATTTAAGTTATCGGCCAAATAAACGAAAGCTTGAGGGTTGGTGCCCGATTGTTCAAAAACGCTCCTAGAATTTGGCTAATAATGGTATTATTCACGGTTTAATTTTAATGGGATTAAGGCGCAAATGGAACTCAATCCACTGTACAACCGAATAGACGATTACCAAGCCCGCAGCCATGTGCTGAGGGGGTATCTTTGACTACGAAACCAAATCGGAACGTTTAGTCGAAGTATCGCGTGAATTAGAAGACCCTAAAATCTGGGATAACCCAGAAAAAGCTCAGGGCTTAGGCAAAGAAAAAGTCCAGCTTGAAA
This sequence comes from Thiomicrospira sp., assembly GCF_014859555.1. Taxonomy (GTDB): domain Bacteria; phylum Pseudomonadota; class Gammaproteobacteria; order Thiomicrospirales; family Thiomicrospiraceae; genus Thiomicrospira. The sequence goes on from NZ_JACUTY010000023.1 coordinate 1,183, forward strand.
AGATTGTCGGCACGTTAGATGAATTATTAGGCGGCTTAGAAGCCTGTAAAGAACTGCTAGAAATGGCCGAAGCCGATGACGATGTCGGCATGGTCGAAGAAGTCGAAACTGAACTCGATAGCTTAACCAAAAAGCTTGATGAGCTTGAATTTCAGCGTATGTTTTCGGGTGAGATGGACCCAAATAACTGTTATTTAGAAATTCAGTCCGGCTCTGGCGGCACCGAAGCACAGGATTGGGCCAGCATGTTATTACGCATGTATTTACGCTGGATTGAATCGAAAGGTTTTAAAGCCGAAGTGTTAGAAGTGTCCGACGGCGAAGTCGCGGGTATTAAAGGTGCGACCATTCATGTCGTGGGCGACTATGCTTATGGCTGGATGCGCACTGAAACCGGTGTGCATCGTTTGGTGCGTAAATCACCGTTTGATTCCGGCAGCCGTCGTCATACCTCGTTTGCTTCGGTGTTTATTTCACCGGAAGTCAATGATGATGTCGAGATCGATATTAACCCGGCGGACTTGCGAATTGACGTATATCGCGCCAGTGGCGCCGGTGGTCAGCACGTAAACAAAACTGAATCGGCGGTGCGGATTACGCATATACCCACTAACACGGTGGTGCAGTGCCAAAACGGGCGCTCACAGCACCAAAACAAAGACGAAGCCTTTAAGCAGTTGCGTGCTAAGCTCTATGAGCTCGAAATGCAGAAGCGTAATGCTGAGAAGCAAACCTTGGAAGATTCCAAGTCGGATATTGGCTGGGGCAGTCAGATTCGATCTTACGTGTTGGATTCTGGGCGTATTAAAGACTTACGAACCAATGTTGAAACCGGCAACACCAGCGCGGTGTTAGACGGCGACTTAGACCAGTTTATTGAAGCCAGCTTAAAAGCAGGCTTATAACCACCAGGCCTGGTGGTTGATTACAGAATTAAAATTTAGGGAAAATCGAATGTCAGAACAAACACCTACGCCAGAAGTCGATGAGAACAAAATTATCGCTGAACGCCGCGCCAAGTTAGACGGTTTGCGTAAAATTGGTCAAGCTTATCCCAACACCTTCCGCCGTGATGTGTTGGCGATGGATTTGCAAAACGAATATGCCGCTAAAACCAAAGAAGAATTGGCGGCCATGGAGCCAGTGCGCGTTAAATTAGCCGGTCGTATGATGTTGCGTCGCATTATGGGCAAAGCCAGCTTTGCCACCTTGCAAGACATGAGTGGGCGCATTCAGGTTTACGTGACACGTGATGAGTTACCGGAAGGTTTTTACAATGAACAGTTCAAAAAGTGGGATTTAGGCGACATTGTGGGTGTATCTGGTTATTTGTTTAAAACCAACACCGACGAATTATCCATCCATGTTGAATCCATTGAGTTGATCACCAAAGCTTTGCGTCCGTTACCGGATAAGTTCCATGGCTTACAGGATCAAGAAGTACGTTATCGCCAGCGTTATTTGGATTTGATTATGTCTGAACAAAGCCGCAAGACTTTTGAGATGCGCTCAAAAATCATCCAGGCGATGCGTGAATACTTTGTACGCAAAGGCTTTATGGAAGTTGAAACCCCGATGATGCAGGTCATCCCCGGCGGAGCATCAGCCAAGCCGTTTGTCACCCATCACAATGCGTTAGATATGCCATTGTTTTTGCGTATTGCGCCAGAGCTTTATTTAAAGCGTTTGTTAGTCGGCGGGTTTGAGAAGGTATTTGAAATCAACCGTAACTTCCGTAACGAAGGTTTATCAACTCGTCATAATCCAGAATTCACCATGGTGGAGTTTTATGAGGCTTATGCCGATTACAACGACATGATGGACTACACCGAAGAAATGTTTAAAGAACTGGCGCAGTTAGCACTAGGAAGCGGCGAAGTGCCCTACCAAGGTCAGGTGTTCCATTTTGATAAACCGTTTGCACGTATTCCGTTAAAAGAATCCATCGCCATGTTTAACGAAGGCGTCAATGCGGATGATTTAGACGATATTGAATACTGCATCGCGTTGGCTGAAAAGCTCAAAATTGATGTGCGTCCGGGTTATGGTTTAGGCAAAATTCAAACTGAGATTTTCGAAGAAACCGTTGAACACCGTTTAATGGACCCCACCTTTATCACCGAATACCCAGCGGAAGTATCACCTTTGGCACGCCGTAAAGATGACAATCCGTTTGTGACGGATCGTTTTGAATTGTTTATCGGAGGACGTGAATTGGCGAATGGTTTCTCAGAACTCAACGATGCCGAAGACCAAGCTGAACGTTTTATGGAACAAGTACGCGCAAAAGACGAAGGCGACGATGAAGCCATGCATTACGATGCCGACTTTATCACCGCACTAGAACACGGCATGCCACCCGCCGCCGGGCAGGGCATTGGTATCGACCGTTTAGTCATGCTATTCACCGATTCAGCCAGCATTAAAGACGTGTTGCTATTTCCGCACATGCGTATCCAAGGTTAATGTCCCAAGTGCCGGGCCTGGTGCTTGGCTAAACTTGGTGGGTTAGATCTGTTATTGGGTCTAACCCAAACTAAACTCCATTCAACCTAGTGAGGCTTTCTATGCTTCATCCTGACTTTCGCGCCAAAGCGCATCATATTTTATCGTCAACCGAAGCGTTCGTTTTGGCTTTAAAACCTTAGATTAGCTCTTTGGAAGATTTTGAAAATACAGCACGTGAACATTCAACTGTCCGTCGGCTAAAATCGAAGCAAATTTTGGAAGAAGCGATTGTTAACGAACCGTTAGATACCTTAATCGGATCAATTGAAACCCTGCACGCTCATCACCTGTTGTGGATTAAAAAATGCCATATTGTCGAAGGTACGTCGGAATAAAGTTCAGATCAATGCGGGTGGTTGGACATGAAAAAACCGCGTGTTTCATCGAATCACGCGGCTAAAATTGGTTTATAAAAAAAGCTAAAGAATAAATGTTCAGTTGGTTTTAACCAACTTGCTAGCTTTTGGCAATATTAAGGTCTTAAATACATATAACCTTGTTGCTGTAAATGCGCCAGCTCCGCTACACCAGACGGCACAATGTCGCTTTGTTTTGCATCATATAATTCATTTAAGGCAATATTTTTTCCTTTAAGTGTATTTGCACAAATATTAAAGTCTACACCTTGAGATTTTAGGTTATCCACGCGCGCTTGTAAGGCTGGGTCTGTTTTAGCGTGTCTTAATAGTTCGATGCCATTGCCGTGCATAACCACTTTTATGTTAAGTCTATCCGCACCGACACCATTGATATGGTTTTGGATATTTCTAAGCGCGCCACCTTGTCTTTTTATGTCATCGTAATTGACATGGTAAATCACTTTTTGCTCACTGTATTTATTTTCAGTCGCCAAGGATTGAGTGGATGTTAAAGCCAGTAAGCTGGCTAAGGTGATCGAAAATAGGGTTGTTAATGTTTTCATCTGAATAACCTCATTATTTATATTTAAATTATTTTAGAAAGCTTAGTTTCTTTGTTTCTCATATAAATAACGCGTTTATTCCCTATTTATTCCATCGTTATTTTTTATTGCTAAATCAAATAAATATATAAAGCTATATTATTAAATCTTAATATAGGTCCAGCCTTGTTTCATTTTGGCCACGACCTCATCCACCGCCGGCGAGTCGGCACGTACTTTGTGCAGTAGATGGAAGGCCTCACCTTGTTTTTCTAAGCGTTCAACCGTGCGCTGGCAGGCCATTAAATGCAAATTATCGTATTGACTCAATAATTGCATAACCTGATTTGAGGTTGCTAGCGAGGCATCAAATAGTTGAATACCTTCGTGGTTTGCAATGATTTCAACTTGGGCATCTGGACGGGTATCAAGCAGATAACGCGCTTTTTCGAGGGTGGCCGCCAACTTATCGGGTTGGTTGGTGTCTAAATGCACAACAAAATTTGTCGCGACAGGGGTTGCAGCATCATTTATCGCCACTTTGATCTCTAGTGGGTTGAGCGTTTGATAGCTGTAAAGGGAAGCCGATCCGAGCAAAGCGCCCAACAAAATCGAGGCGGCTATCCTGCTAAATTGAGTGGCTGACTTTAATCTAGGCAGGTTTAGTTTGGGCGGGCTAATGCGTGAGTAGTGTTGATGCACTTGACGTTTGTTATGTGTGAGTTCACATAATTCGGCTTTTAAGGTTGGGTTGGTCGCCAGTTTTTGTTCAAACTCGGCGATTTCGTGAGGCGACATTTCGCCATCCATATAGGCATGAATTTGATAAAGGGAAAATCGATTATTCATTTCTGGGCCTCCAGGTAGACCACTTTATTAGCGCCTGACACGGCTTTATCTTCTTTTAGTAAATGTTTAAGTTGATTGCGGGCCCGCGAAAGGCGTGACATAACTGTACCAACTGGCACGTCTAGTATTTCGGAAGTTTGCTGATAACTCAAGTCTTGTAAATCTACTAGGGTAATAATTTCGCGCTGTCCGGCATTGAGTTCACCGATGGCTTGATGAATTTTAGAGTGGGTTTGCTCCTCAATAAAGGTATCTTCAGAAGAAGGGCTTGAAAGCTGACTGTCGATTTCGGTTTCTTCCACAAATAACCATTTATGATCATAGCGCAGCTTATCCATATACAGGTTGTGCATGATTTTGCATAACCAAGGCATCATCTCATCCAGTTGTTTGAGCTGGTGATTTTTTTCGATGGCTTTAAGCATGGTTTCTTGTACCAGGTCTTGGGATAAGGGTTTTTGTTGTGCCCAAGAATAAGCCAAGCGATATAAATCTGCGTAGTGACTATGTAACCGTTCATTAAACTGAATTGTTTTTTGGTTGGGATTTACCCAGCCTTGTATGGTTTTTATGACTTTCATGTTTTATCTGACCAGGTTATAAATTCTGATTTCTGATTTAACGCCTATTTAGCAAGCTTTTCAAGCTTATTAGGGTTTTGATATATAAGGTTAAAATAGTATAAATTTTATTTTGGTTAGTATTAAGAATCAGTGAATTAATGGTGGTTTCAAATAGTTATTGACTGATATTGCGCTAAATTCAGGTTTTCATGAATGCCGCTAAGCCGAAAATGCCTAACCATTTTTTGCTATCCTGCCAAAGTCGTTTTAAAATGCAATCGCTTTAGGGCCGCTCGATTAACCCCTGGTTGATTCTGGCCACGCCAAGTCATTCCTCTCGGCGTTGCAAATGTTTACGCTTTGATCTGAAAAACCCTATTTAGGAACGTATATGAAATTACTTAAAGAGTTGATCCATCCTGAGCTTAGTTCACGGGATGGACGTGTTCTGCGACGTCACGCGGCTCGTGGCATCGTTTTGCGTGAGGATAAAATTCTGTTGTTATTTACCGAGCGTTATAACGATTTTAGTTTGCCGGGCGGCGGCGTTGATCAGGGCGAAGATATTCAAGTGGCGTTAAAACGTGAGCTGGAAGAAGAAACTGGTGCGCGTGATATTCAGGTGCAGGCGCATTATGGTTTTATCGAAGAGTATCGACCCTATTGGAAACCGGACTACGACTTGATGCATATGACGTCGCATTTCTTTGTTTGTGAGGTGGCCTCGCAACTGGCTGAGGTGCGCATGGAAGACTATGAAGTTGCCAATGGCATGAAACCTGTATGGATTTCAGTTGATGAGGCCATGAACCACAACCGCCAGGTTATGTCCCGTCAAGAAAAAACCATGGGCCAATCCATTCAGAGGGAAACCTTTATGCTAGAAAAAATTTCTTTGGAGTTGGTCGCTCAGTTAGCTTAAAGAAGAGACTTGATTTCTTTAGTTCAGGGGTTAATCGAGGTGCCCATGAATTAGTTTAGCTGGCTTTTGGCTATGTTATTTAATTGTTCGGCTTTAATACCGGCTTCGCTGGCAAAACCTAAAGCACGTGTAAGCCGAGCCGGTGCAGAGCGCCCCATGCATTTGTGTTCAGGATCACCGGCAAAGGCTTCACTTAAGCCTTGCATTAAACGTTGGCGATCTTGTTTTTGATGGGTAAGCCAGTCTTGAATATCTAATACATCATTCGCCACCGCTTGCATTAAATCAGCGTGCTTGGTTTCAAGTTGTTGAACGTCGCCACCGACTTCTAAGCCGGCAATGTTGGTGGTGAGGATATAGAGGTTTTTACGCACCAGCTCGTATTCAAGTTCATCACTAGAATCCACGATATAGCTAGGTAGATCAAGTTGCGCTAACGCATCGAAAACTAAACGTGCTTTTGGGCCATAAATAGGCGAGGGCATCACTACCTTGCTGTCCATACCTTTCTTTTTTTCAAACCAAACCGAAATCACGGTTGGGTTTTCAATCGCATGGGCTTGCCAGTCACGTGGTAAAAGCTCGTTTTGAATTAATACTAAGCGGTCTTGCCAGCGTGCTGGCACTTCGCTCAACAGGGTATGAATATCGGCTTCACCTACTGCAATAATTACGGCCTCTGGATCAACTTGATCAACCAGTTCAGCCATTGAATTATGACGGGTAACCGGGGTGACGCTATAACCTAACTTTAAACAACCGCGTGCTAATACACTGCCTAATTCGCCTAATCCAACGACAACGACACTTTTATTCATGTGACCGACTCCTAATGTTCTACAATAGTGAGCTAGTTTAATCAGGATTGGAAGGAGACGCAATGGAGAAAGAACGCATCCCGTTTACTTGGCATTACTATGTAATGGGTTTGGGCGCGGTGGGCTTGTTTTTGGCCCTGACCTTGTTGGCTTGGGGATCGGCCGTGAGCAGTTTAGGTTTTATTATTTTAGCGCACCCTATGATTCGTTTTAGCGGGCCAACGCGAACCGTATTTTTACTGTTGTTTGCCCTAATGTACGGGTTTGCTTTTCCAGATGCCGATGCGGTGAGAGGCTTAATGGTCGACTAGTCGCTGGATTTTATAGTTTTGACGCTATATGGGCGGTGTGTCGGGCTTGCTGGAGTCGTTTAATCAATAAACTAATTAGCAGTAGCAGCCCGGCGGCCACACCCATTGAGGCCGATAAAGCACTGTCTATCCACGCGGCTAAACCCAGTCCAATCAACACCGCCGCTTGAGCGAAGAGCACGGAATAAAGCAGCATTTTTGCCAAGCTATTGGCAAATAAATAGGCTGTGCTGGCCGGAATCACCAGTAGGGCGACGACTAAAATCGATCCTACCGCATCAAACGACGCGACCGCTGTAATAGACACTAAACTCATTAGCATATAATGCCAAAATGCAGCACTGATACCTAAAGTGGTCGCCAGTAACGGGTGAAAGCTGCTGAGTTTAAAGCGTTCAAACGCGAATCCAATCACCACGAGGTTAATTAACAACACACCCAGCGATAACCAAAAAGCTTTCGGGCCCCAGTTAATATCGAACGCGTGCAGGGTGTTAAAAGGAATAAACGCCATTTCACCAAATAACACATGATCATGATCGAGGTGGACGTGGTCGGCGTAAACTGCGATTAAAATAATGGCTAAAGCAAATAACCAAGTGAAGACCAGTCCTAAACTGGCATCGGCCGGTACCGCGGCTTTTTGATGAATCCATTCGCTTAACCACGCGGTTAACAGTCCCACCAAAACCGCGCCGCTTAACAGCCAAATTACATTGGTTTGACCAAATAAGATGAACACCAATACGATGCCCAGTAACACCGAATGGCTGATTGCGTCACCCAGCATCGACATGCGGCGCAAAATTAACAAGCTACCGACCAACGCGCAGGAGGTGGCGATTAAACTGGCGGTGATGAAGATCCAAAACTCATACATGGCGTAGGCCTTGAATTCGGGGTGCGATTAACCAAGATAAACCAAATAACAGCCCCAGTATTAACACAATCCAAGGGCCGGTCGGCATGTGTGGAATCATCAACGAAATCTGAGTGCTGATACTGGCACTGATCACGCTCATCATTGCGGCGATCACTAGGAGAGATTTTAAAGATTGCGACCAAAAACGCGCAATCGTAATCGGGATTAATAAAGCCGCCGCCATCAATACCACGCCCACAATTTGCAAGCCGATCACGATGGTTAATACGAGTACCAGTGCAAAACTCAGCTCATAAGCTTTTAAGTTAAGGCCTAAGGTTTGCGCATATTGCGGATCAAAACTCATTAAACGTAACTTGTGGAATACCACCGCAATAAAACACAGCGAAATAATCGCGACCCAGCTTAACCAAATGACATCATGCTGGGTAATTGCGGCAGCTTGGCCAAACAGTAAACGATCTAGCCCGGATTTATTGGGGGTCTCGAGTGTTTGAATATAAGACAATGCCATCATGCCTATCGAAAAAAACAGCGACAGCACAATCGCCATCGCGGCATCGTTCTTGATTTTGCTCACCCGTGTGATCCAGCTAATTAAATAGTAAGCAAGTAGGCTACTAATCAATGCCGAAATAAGCACCAGGCCTGGTGCTTTGCTTTCAAATAAAATAAACGCCACCATAATGCCGGGTAGGGCGGCGTGGGCTAATACATCGCCAATTAAAGCACGTTGTCGTAACACGGCAAAACCGCCGACTACCGCCGCGCTGATGCCCAGAAGCAGTGTGCCGGTTAATACCCAAGCCAGGTTAGCATCTTGCCAAAATGCCAACATTAATTTGAACCCTCTGAATTCACGAGCCCTAAGTTTTGTAAGATAGGTAAACGTCCGTCATAGGTTTTATTTAGATTGTCGAGCGTGAGCACTTCTTGTATAGGGCCATAGGCGACTAAGCCGCCATTGATCATAATCACCCAGTCAAAATAGTCTTTTAAGGTGTTGAGGTCGTGATGCACGCACACCAGCGTTTGTTGGTTAGATTTGAGTTGCTTAAATAACGCGACGATGGCTTTTTCGGTGGCGATATCCACGCCAGCAAACGGTTCATCCATTAAATAGAGTTTGGCTTGTTGGGCGAGTGCGCGGGCGATAAATACACGTTGTTGCTGGCCGCCAGATAATTGACTGATTTGACGTTGGGCAAACGCCTGCATACCGACTTTGTCGAGACTTTGTAACGCCAGTTGGTGATCGTGTTTGCTGGGTCGTTGCCAAAATTTAAGCTGACCATGACGCCCCATTAACACCACATCCAATACACATATCGGAAAATCCCAATCGACTTCCTCACGCTGAGGCACATAGGCAATGTTGTGGTATTGTTTTTTGAGCGGCTCGCCGAAAAAGCTGACTTCGCCAGATACTTGTGGCAACAAGTTCATCAAGCCTTTTAATAAGGTTGATTTCCCCGCCCCATTGGGGCCAATGATGGCGGTGGCTTGAGATTGAGGCAAAGCCAAACTGATATTCTGCAATACCTTATTGGCTTGATAACCGGCGCTCAGGTTGTGGGTAGTTAATGCGTTCATTTCAACGCCTTTACTATGGTATTGGTATTGTGGCGCAACATGCCAATATAGGTGTCTGTTCCCTGTTTTTGATCACCTAAGGTATCGGATAATAACTCGCCGCCCAATTTAAGTTGACCCCCTTCGGCTTTAACACCGGCAATCAGCGATTCGATTGAGCGCTTTGGTACACTGGGTTCCATGAACACAGCTTTGACTTGACGTTGTTTGATGACTTCTTTAAGTAAGCGCAAATCATTCAAACCAAACTCCACCGTAGTATTGATGCCTTGTAAACCCATTACATCCAAGCCATAACTCACACCATAATAGTTAAACGCATCATGTGCGGTGATTAAAATGCGCTGGTTTTGCGGGATGGTATTGATTTGCTCACCAATCCAAATATGTAAGTCGTTTAATTCTTTTATATAAGCTTCGGTGCGCTCAGAGAAATAGTCGGCTTGTTCAGGTAGTTTTTCGCTCAGCGTGGCTTGCACACCTTTGGCCGCTTGCGTCCACAAACGCACATTTAACCAAATATGCGGGTCAATCACATCCTGCTCATAAATTAAGTCATCTTGATTAAGATAATCAGCTACCGAAATCACGGGTTTAAGTGAGGCCAGGTTTTCTAAGACCGATTGCATACGGCCTTCCAGGCCCAAACCGTTATAAAACACCAGATCCGCATGCGCCAGTTTGCGCATATCACCAAAGGTCGCTTTGTAATAATGTGGGTCAATGCCTATTCCCATTAAACTGCTGGCCTCGATTTGGTCACCACCAATTTGCTGAACTAAATCCTGCACAATGTTGGTGGTGGTAAGTACTTTTGGCTTTGCTATTAAAAAGGAGCTGAAGCTGAGCGCAAGCGTTAGGGTGATCAGTTGTATTAAATTCTTCATTTATCCAGGTTGTGTTGATTGTGCTAATCAAAAGTTTAGTCTAGGCTAAACTTGAATAAAAATCCAGTCTGCTTTATGCAAATATTAAACATCTTGCTTAAGAATTTTGGTTTGCTAAATCATGTTTTTAGTGTTTAACGGATGGTTATAGTGAATAATTGAACAAAAAATTAACGGTCAGTTGCACTGAAAAGCAGATTTTTGCTTTGTTATGGGGCAAAATAGAAAACCCTTAAGGTTTAAATAGTAACAAGGAACGATATGTCGGCGTCTAAGGCGATAGAAGATTATCTAAAGTGCATTTATAAACTCGAAGATTTGAGTCTTAAAGACAAAGGTGTTCACACCTCGGCGATTGCAAGCCGATTGGGTGTGGCGCAAGCATCCGTTTCGAATATGATTAAAAAGTTATCTGAGCAGGACTATGTTGAATACGCACCTTATTATGGTGTGTCTTTAACCGAAAGTGGCCGCCAATTAGCTTTGCAAATGATTCGTCGACATCGTGTAATTGAGCAATATTTAGTCGAACGATTGGATTATTCATGGGATGAGGTTGATGCGGAGGCCGAAGTGTTAGAGCATGCCGTCAGCGATAAGTTGGTGAATGCGATGTGGGATGCGTTAGGGCGGCCATCACACGATCCGCACGGTTCGCCGATTCCTGATCAAGACGGCATAATTTTGCCCCAAAACCTAGTGCCACTGAGTGAGTTTTCGGAAGGTGCGCAAGTTCAATTGGCCAGAATTAAAAATCGCTCACCGGATGAATTGCGTTATTTATCCTCGATTGGTTTAACCATGGGGGTTGAGGTGCGGATTAAATCCAAAGCCCCGTTTAATGGCCCATTAATGATCGAAGTGGATGAGTGTCTGCATGCGCTTGATTATCGATTAGCAACGGCTCTAATGGTTGAAACCGGTGATATTACATGACTAGCTTAGCTGAGCAAGCCGCCTGGGATGAGTTATTAGATGGGCTGGCGACGGCCGTAATCTGGGTCGACAGTCAGCAAAAAGTCGGTTATATGAACATTGCCGCGGCCGAGTTATTACAGGTGAGCACCAAGCGGATTGTGGGCGTGCCTTGGAAGATATTATTACCAGGCCTGGTGGATGATTTAACCAGCTTTGGTGAGCAGCGTTTAACCATACACGAATATCAAGTTCAACTGCCCGATTTGCAGCGCCTACGAATCAGTTGCACCTTTTCTAACTACGAACATAACGGCCAAGATGGTTGGCTAGTCGAGTTATTTAATACCGAACGCCATCATCGTATTGTCGAAGAAGACGAACGCTGGCATCAATACGAAGCCGGTAATTTACTCGTTAAAACCCTAGCGCATGAGGTCAAAAATCCATTGGCCGGAATTTATGGCGCCACCCAGCTTCTGCAAAAACGCTTTCAACAAGACACCAAAGCCTTGAGTTTTTTAGATGTGATTGCCAAAGAGGTACAGCGTTTAAAAAACTTAGTGGATTCGATGCTTGGCCCGCGTCAAAGCGCGCAAAAAGAATTACACAATATTCACGAAGTGATTCGGCATGTGTTGGGCGTAACCAAACCTGAATTTCCACCTAATGTTCAGTTAATGCTCGACTATGACCCCTCCATTCCTGAAATTCTGATGGATTTCGAGGCTATGATTCAAGCTTTGATGAACTTAATCAAAAATGCCATGCAAGCGATGGAAAAACATGGCGGTTTGATGACAATTCGTACCCGCGTGGAACGTAAATTTACCTTGGGTACGCATACCTTTCCGTTGGTAGCCGTCGTGAGTATTCATGATGAAGGTGAGGGCATTCCTAAAGAAGTATTCGATTCGATTTTTTACCCGATGGTGAGCAGTAAAAAAGAAGGCACAGGTTTAGGTCTGCCAGTGGCGCAAAACATTGTGCGTCAGCATGGTGGTTTGATTGTCGCTGAAAGTGAACCGGGCCATACCGTATTCCATATATATTTACCGTTTGATAGAGGTGAGGCATGACGTTAAAAACACAACCAGGTGAAACCCATGTCGAACCGATTGTTTGGATCGTTGATGACGATGCTTCGATTCGCTGGGTATTAGAAGCCTCATTAGAAGATAAGCCTTATCAGGTTAAATCATTCGACTCGCCCACACTGGCGTTAAAGCATTTAAATGATTTTCCACCGACCGTGATTGTGAGTGATATTCGCATGCCGGACATGGATGGCTTGACGTTTATGGAGGCGATTCACGAATTTGATAAAACCATTCCGGTGATTATCATGACTGCGCATGCTGACCTAAACACCGCTGTGCGTTCGTATCAAAGTAAAGCCTTTGAATACTTGCCCAAGCCATTTGATATTGATGAAGCCCTAAGCCTGGTGGATCGCGCGATTAAACGCCAGATGTCCGGTGGTCGATCAACTCGCACACGTGCTGAGTCAGCCGCCAGCAAACAGCCGCTCAACATTATTGGTGCGGCGCCGGCGATGCAAGAGGTGTTTCGCATCATTGGTCGGGTGTCACAGCTAGATGTGACCGTGCTCGTAAACGGCGAAACCGGGACGGGTAAAGAATTGATTGCACAGGCTCTGCACGAACTGAGCCCGCGTTCTAATAAGCCATTTGTGGCGTTAAATACTGCCGCGATTCCGCGAGAATTGTTGGAGTCGGAATTATTTGGTCACGAAAAAGGCGCGTTTACCGGCGCGCACTCACAGCGCACCGGACGTTTTGAACAAGCCCACGGCGGCACCTTGTTTTTAGATGAGATTGGCGATATGCCGGTCGATTTGCAAACCCGCTTACTGCGGGTATTAAACGATGGCAGTTTTTATCGGGTCGGCGGACGTGATCCGATTCGAGCCGATGTGCGAATTGTCGCCGCCACCCACCAGAATATGGAACAGTTGGTGCGTGATGGGCATTTTCGTGAAGATTTATTGTATCGTCTGAACATTATCCGCATCAAAATTCCACCATTACGCGAACGTCGAGAAGACATTCCATTGTTGTTGAAATTTTATATGAATAAAGAAGCCCAATCCCTTGGACTGGAAGAAAAACAGTTTGGAAAAGAAGTTGAACGTTTTTTATCCAATTTAGCTTGGCCGGGTAACGTGCGCCAATTGCGCAGTTTGTGTACTTGGTTGACGATTATGGCACCAGACAAATTGGTGCATATGGAAGATCTACCTTTAGAATTACGTTCGGCTTCCCCTGTGGTTGAGTCCGATAGCCAAGTGGATGACTGGCAAACTCCTTTGCGGCATTGGGCGGAAGCTTTTTTAGCGTCGGGTAAAGAGGGTTTACATACCGCCGCCGAACCCTTGTTTGAGAAGGTGTTAATCGAAACCGCTCTGCAGGCCAGTCATTTCCACCGTCAGAATGCGGCGATTCAATTGGGTTGGGGGCGTAATACCTTAACGCGTAAGTCTCAAGCCTTGGGCTTGGATTAATTGGACACTTTATTATCGTGATAATGATTCCTAAAGAGCTGGCCGAATGATCTGGGAAGTTTGGCAATATTTGACCACGCCCAGCTCTAAACTGGCGCGTCAGATGGGGTTTTTATATGAGTCCATTGCCATGTCTGCGCGTGCTAAACGCTGTCACAGCGCTTGGCAGCCGCATTATCAAAACTGCCAGTTGGCGATTGAACAGGCGGTATCGACATGCCGTTCGAGACGTAAAGTTTTGGTGTTTGGTGCCGGTACGCTACAAGACATTCCATTAGGCTTATTAAGCGAAACCTTTGATCAGGTGTTGTTGGTTGATCTCGTTATATCGCGTAATGCGCTAAAGTTGCTTAAATCCTATCCCAATATTGAATATATTGAGGCAGATGTGAGCGAAAGCTTACATCTACTGCAGGCCGGAATTCTAAAGGTCGAAACGCCTAAAGCCTGGTTGGATGATGAAGCGATTGACTTGGTCGTGTCACTTAATCTTATTACGCAATTACCTTTGTTACCGGTACGTTGGTTGAAACGTAAATTTCAAATATCAGACTCGCAAGCTGATCAACTCGGGCAAGGCTTAATAAAGGCACATTTAGATTATTTACAGCGTTTTAATGCTTGTGTGTGTTTAATAGCTGATCGAGTTGACCGAGAGTTTAATCGTCAGGCTGAAAAAACCGATGAGTTTGATCCTTGGTGGGGAATAAATCCGCCGCAAACGAGTCAAACTTGGCAGTGGGAAGTGGTGTCGCTTGCAGAGAGTGGGACGGCTAAACGCTGCCAAGTTAATGAAGTAGGGGTGTCTTACTGGTAAAAAGGGGAAATATAGAAACCATCAGATTGATGGTTTCTATTGAAGCAAATTAAAGGGCTTCTGGACCGGTTTCACCGGTGCGAATACGAATGGTTTGTTCAATGCTGGTGACAAAAATCTTACCATCGCCAATTTTGCCGGTTTGGGCGGCTTGTACAATCGCGTCAATCGCATTATCAACTACTTCGTTCGCGACCGCGATCTCAAGTTTTAATTTAGGTAAAAAATCGACCACATACTCCGCGCCACGATACATTTCAGTATGGCCTTTTTGGCGACCATAACCTTTTACTTCAATCACGGTCATGCCGTGAATGCCAATATCATGTAAAGCGTCACGTACGTCGTCTAATTTAAAGGGTTTAATTATTGCCGTAATCTGTTTCATGATTAATAGCCTCCAGTGGCGTGTTCATCAAGTTCATCGTCGTTGTTGTCAGGGTAATCGGTTTGTTGCTGCGGAGGGTTGGGGAATTCAAAAGCTTCCCCCATTTTGACAAAACGTTCAGTTTGTTCGCCCAGCGCTGGGAATTGATTTTCAGGGGTCACTAAGACCACCGTTGAGCCCATGTTAAAGCGCCCAATTTCATCACCTTTTGCAAAGTAGTGAGGTTCGTGACGGTAATTCCAGTGTTGTAAGGTCGGCGCATAAGGTGGTGTGATTTTGCCTTCGAAAACCGTTTCCATGCTGCCGACAAAAATCGCACCAACCATCACCAAACAAAATGGGCCATGTTGGCTTTCAAAACGTAACACCAAACGTTCGTTGCGTGCAAACAACCCGGGCACTAGTTTGACTGTGGATGGGTTAACCGCAAATAGATCACCGGGCACATAAGTCATCGACATGAGTTTGCCGCTGATAGGCATATGTACGCGGTGGTAATCTTTGGGGGACAAATAAATCACCGCAAAGTCGCCGTTTTTAAACTGTTCGGCATAATGAATGTCGCCGCCCATCAAAGCTTCAGCCGTGTAATCGTGGCATTTGGCTTGAATCATGCGATTACCATCTAATGAAGCGGATTGGCTAATTACGCCATCGGCCGGGCTTACCCAAACCTCATCACCTTCGTGAATCGGGCGGGCTTCGGGTTTCAACGCACGGGTGAAAAACTGATTAAAATCTCGGTAGGATTCGATATCCGGCTGTGCGGCTTCGGTTATATCAATCTTGTAAATTTTGCTTAAGGCTTTAATGGTTTGGTTTTTGATCCAAGGTTGCTTGATTTGCATAAACCAGTGCATGCCGCTCGATAACAGGTGTTTGGGTAGAAGGTATTGCGGCGCGACTTTTACGTAATCCATTAACGACATATTTAAATTGGCCTTTTTATTTAAAATAAAGCATCAGGTTGTCTAATAGACATGTCCTAAAGCTTAGGATTTTAAGGTATAATTCCGCAAAATTATAGGGTTTAGGCCAGTTAAATTTTTAAACGCTGAACCACCAGGCCTGGTGGTTGGTTTTAGGGTTTTCTGGTCAGGATTTAGATTAAAAGGAAACAGCATGTCGCAAGTTAAAAAAGTAGTACTGGCTTATTCAGGTGGATTAGATACCTCTATTATCGCAAAGTGGTTACAAGACGAATATCAATGTGAAGTCGTGACCTTTACCGCCGACATTGGCCAAGGTGAAGAAGTTGAGCCGGCGCGCGCTAAAGCGCAAGCAATGGGCATTAAAGAAATTTACATTGAAGACTTGCGTGAAGAATTTGCACGTGACTTCGTGTTTCCGATGTTCCGCGCAAATGCAATTTATGAAGGTGAATATCTATTAGGCACTTCGATTGCGCGTCCATTGATTTCAAAACGCTTAGTTGAAATTGCCCAATTAGTCGGTGCGGATACGATCTCGCACGGCGCAACCGGCAAAGGCAACGACCAAGTGCGTTTTGAGCTAGGTGCTTATGCATTGATGCCGGATGTTAAAGTGATTGCACCTTGGCGTGAGTGGGATTTGAATTCGCGTGAAAAATTGATGGCCTATGCTGAGCAACACAACATTGCGATTGAAAACAAAAAAGGCAAAAAGTCACCTTATTCAATGGACGCCAACCTACTGCATATTTCTTATGAAGGCGGTTTGTTAGAAGACCCGTGGAATGAGCCGGAAGAACCTATGTGGCGTTGGTCGGTGTCACCGGAAGCCGCGCCGGATACACCAACCTACATTGAGTTAAGTTATGAAAAAGGCGACATTGTTGCTTTAGATGGTAAAGCTTTATCACCGGCCACGATTATGGAAGAATTAAACAAAATTGGTGGCGCCAATGGGATTGGCCGTGACGACTTGGTTGAAAACCGTTTTGTGGGTATGAAGTCACGTGGTTGTTACGAAACCCCAGCCGGTACCATTATGATTAAAGCGCACCGTGCGATTGAATCCTTAACGCTAGACCGCGAAGCCGCGCACCTTAAAGATGAGCTTATGCCTAAGTACGCCAAGTTGGTTTATAACGGTTTCTGGTTCAGTCCAGAGCGTGAAATGTTGCAAGCGGCGATTGATAAGTCACAAGAAACCGTAAGCGGCGTGGTGCGTTTAAAACTCTACAAAGGCAATGTGGTTGTAGTCGGGCGTAAGTCAGAAAACAGCTTGTTTGATGAGTCTATCGCCACGTTTGAAGACGACAAAGGTGCGTACAACCAAAAAGACGCGGAAGGCTTTATTAAGTTAAATGCATTGCGTTTACGTATTGCGGCACGCAAACGTCAATCTAGCAAAGTTTAATAGCTCATAAAGGCAAATAACATGACCAATCCAACTTGGTCTGATCTGCTCAAAAACCCAGCTTTAATGCTGGGTTTTGGTTTTGGTTCAGGCTTATCACCTAAAGCTCCTGGCACAGTGGGCACCTTGCTTGGGGCCGCATTGTTTATTCCGCTGATAATTTATAGCATTGAACTGGCTTGGGTCGTATTTGGCCTAGCATTATTAGCTGGCAGCTGGATCTGTGGCCGATCGGCAGAGCTGGTGGGCGTGCATGATCATGGCGGCATCGTTTGGGATGAATTTGTTGGTATATGGTTGGTGTTATTGTTGTTGCCAACGCAAGCTTGGACCGGCGATCACCAGGCCTGGTGGTGGTTGGCGGCATTTGCCGTATTTCGGTTTTTCGACATCGTAAAACCCTGGCCGATTCGCTGGGTTGATGCCAAGGTATCAGGTGGTTTTGGTATCCTGCTCGACGATCTATTGGCCGCCGTATTTTCTCTTATAGGGATATGGGTTATTTATATGAGTATTTTGGTCTAGTATCCTGTATATTAGCCCCCAATTAAGGATTGGAGTTAAACGATGTTTATTTCTTGCGAAGACACAAAGCAATTAATTAATGAAAAACAAGCCCAGCTGGTAGATGTTCGTACCCCAGAAGAATTCGTGTCTACTCAGCTACCCGGCGCAATCAATATTCCGTTGCACGAGATTGACCAGGTAGCGGCGCTTAAGCTGGATAAAACACGTCCGGTGGTGGTGTTTTGTCGTTCAGGCCAACGTTCTTATATGGCGCAACAAATTCTGATGGGGCAAGGGTTTGTTGATGTACATAATATGGGGCCGTTTTCTGCTTGGTTTCAGTGTCCGGATTAATTAAGGTTGACCACTAAGTTCTAATAATCCGCATTAACGCAATTTTTGATTGGCAAGCCCTGTAAGTTTCGATATATTGATTCAAAACCTCAAACTTAAGAGAACATATGGTATTTCGAACATTTGCAGGCCATATTTTCAGTGCATTTCTAGCCAGCATTCTGCTTGGCCTTAGCTTAAATCTTCAAGCCGCTGATCCAGTTACATTACAGTTAAAATGGCATCATCAATTCCAATTTGCTGGCTATTATGCGGCGATTGAGAAAGGCTTTTTTGCGGAAGAAGGGCTCGATGTAACCCTATTGGAACGTGATCCAGAACAAAATAATATTCTACAAGTTCTTAATGGCCAAGCCGACTATGGTATTGCCGATTCCGCCTTGTTTTTGTATCAATCGCATAAAGTCGGCGTGCGGGTTGTCGCGCCGATTTTTCAACATTCGCCAAATGTTTTGATCACATTAAAATCCTCTGGTATTCAATCACCGCAAGACTTAGTCGGTAAACGTGTACGTTTTTACCAAAATGATGCGGAAGGTTTTTCGATTATGGCGATGTTGGCCGAATACCGAATTTTAGAACAGGGCGTGATACGCCAACCCTTTTCTACAGATTTTAACGTATTGTTAAACGGCGAAACCGATGCGATTTATGGATACAGCACCAACGAACCTTTTGTTCTGCGTCAAAAAGGCGCGGATATCCATATCTTAAACCCGGTTAATTATGGCATTGATATGTATGGTGACATGCTGTTCACGACCTCGCGTGAAATAGAAACTAATTATGCGCGAGTTGAAGCGATGCGACGGGCGGTGATTAAAGGCTGGCAATATGCGCTGGATAACAAAGCCGAAATTGCGCAGCTGATTATAGATAAATATTCAACCAATAAATCTTTTGACGCTCTAATGTATGAAGCCAATGGTATTGAGCAAGTTGTGGCACGTTTTACGGTGCCGATTGGCACAATTGATCGGGGTCGTTTACAACATATTTCCAAATTATTTGCTCGCCAAGGTTTATTGGATATGGAGTTTTCGATTGATAAAAATATTTACAATCGGTCAGACAGTAATGCTGGTGAAATTAACTTAAGCTCTGAAGAGCAAGCCTACATTGCGAATAATAAGACAATTCGAGTTGGGGTGGATCGTAGTTGGTATCCATTTGATTTTATAAATAATAAGGGTCAGCATGACGGTATGGCGGCGGACTATCTGGCTCTTTTATCGCAACGTTTAGGCTTAACGTTTGAAGTTGAACGTGATGCGGATTGGCCAAGCGTGTTGCGTTTAATGCAAAAAGGGCAGCTGGATATGTTAGTCATGGCCGCCAATACGCCTGAACGTTCAGTTTACGCTAGTTTCACCCGACCCTATATTCGCTCACCGATGGTGGTGGTGACGGATCAGGCCATCGACTTTCTGGATGGTGCAAATGATTTACAAGGTAAAAAGGTGGCGGTGGTTACGGATTATGCGTCGCATGAATGGTTAAAGGCCCATCACCCCGAAATTAACCTGGTTCAGGTGGATAGCACGGCCGACGGTTTAAGAAAAACCGCATTGGGCGAAGTGTTCGCCTTTGTAGATAACTTGGCTTCGGTTAGTTTTTTAATAAAACAAGAAGGATTGGTAAATTTAAAAATATCCGGTCAATTGCCTTATTCATTTGATCTGGCGATGGGTGTGCGAAATGATGAAACCTTACTGAGAGGGATTCTACAAAAAGGTTTGGATTCGATCACACCTCAGCAACAGGCCGAAATTTATGAAAAATGGGTGCGTTTAGAATACGATACTCGCGTAGATTACTCAAAAGTGTTACCGGCCTTTATTGGTATTTCGATTATTTTGTTTTTAGTTATCCTTTATACTTTGCGCCTCAGAACCTTTCATGGTCGGCTGCAAGAAGCCGAAGAAGCGCTAATTGAAAAAAATGCTGAACTTGAAAAATTATCAATTACCGATAAGTTAACCGGTGCTTTTAATCGGCATAAATTGGATGCGTCATTGCAAGACCTGATTGTGGTGTCACATCGTTATGGTCGAGATTTATCGATCATTCTGTTTGACTTGGATTACTTCAAACACGTTAACGATCAATATGGTCATCAAACCGGTGATGAGGTTTTACGTGTGTTTAGCGGTTTAGTAAAACAGACGGTGCGAAAAAGTGATGTGTTTGGTCGCTGGGGGGGTGAAGAGTTTTTGCTAATATGCCCTGAAACCAATCTGAAGCAAGCACTGGATTTGGCTAATAAAATTCGGCTGTTAATTTCGAGTTATCAGTTTAAAGAAGGGTTTTATCAGAATGTAAGCTGTGGTGTGACCAACTTAAAGCCGGATCAAACCGCGGATCAACTGATTTCGTATTGCGATAAATTACTCTATGAAGCGAAAAACACCGGCCGTGATCGCGCGGTTACGGATAGTGAATAACCGAGATTAGGAGAGGGAATGAAGTTAGCGTTGCATTGGCAAATCATGATTGCACTGGTTTTAGCCGCCATAATGGGCAGTACAACTGGGGTAACGGGTCAAGTTTTTGGGATAAGTTGGATTGCGATTTATGACTTTGTCGGTACGTTATTTTTAAATGCCCTCAAAATGATTGTGGTGCCGTTAGTCGTATCGGCCATTATCATTGGAGTAAGTAATGTCGGTGGCCAAGGTGGTTTTAGTCGTCTGGGCTTAAAAACCCTGAGTTATTATGCCTTAACCGGTTTGTCGGCGATTATTATCGGTTTGTCGGTGGTGAACATCATTCAGCCAGGTGTCGGGCACGGCGAGGCGCCTGTAATTGAAGCCGATATGCAATTGATGGGTGCGCTTGAAGGTAAAGGCACGGGCGATATTGTTGAAGTTTTTTTAAGGATGGTGCCGGATAATGTTTTTGCGGCCGCCGCCGAAATGCAGATGCTGGGCTTAATCTTTTTCAGTATTTTATTCGGTTATTTTATGACACAGTTGACCGGGCGAACCCGTGAAACCTTGCACGATTTTTGGCAGGGTGTGTTTGATATCATGATGATGATCACCAATCTGGTGATGAAATTCGCACCTTATGGTGTATTTGGTTTGGTTGCCGCTTCCGTTGCTCGCACTGGGTTCGAGCAATTTGAAAATTTGGCCTGGTTCTTTATCACCGTCTGCATAGCATTGGCTTTGCACTTTTTTGTTGTAATGAGCTTGGTTTTAAAGTTTGTCGGCCGTATTCAAAACCCTTGGTTGCATTATCGAGCGATGTTTCCCGCTTTGTTAACCGCGTTTTCAACCAGCTCATCATCGGCTACCTTACCGGTGACTATTTCGAATGTTGAAAAGCGTGCAGGTGTCTCAAATCGGGTGTCCAGCTTTGTGTTGCCTTTAGGTGCAACCGTAAATATGAATGGTACCGCCTTGTATGAATGTATCGCAGTATTATTTATTGCGCAGTTGTTTGGTGTCGAATTAAGTTGGGCACAGCAACTATTAGTGGTGGTGTTGGCGTTAGCTACTTCTATTGGTGTAGCCGGTATTCCTTCAGCCAGTTTGGTGGCGATTAGTGTTATTTTGATGGCGGTCGGTTTGCCGATTGAAGCTTTAGGTATTTTACTGGTGGTGGATCGATTGTTGGATATGATGCGCACCTCCGTCAATATTTTTAGTGATTCAGTCGGTGCCGTGGTGATTGCACGTTCAGAAGGGGAGTTGAATTTATTAAAACCCGTGCAAGAAGAACAAAAAATAGCGGCCGCCGCTAAAGCTGCCGAGCGGCTAGATTAACGGTCAGAGAATGGCGTTTTTAATCTAATTTAATCAGGCTGATGTGCTGGTTAATGATTTTGATGATTTGGGTTTCAGGCCGCCAATCGCCCAGCACCCAACGTTGCTTTTGCATACCGTTTAGCATAAAACAGTGGTGCGCGGGGCGATGTGTATGGCCATGAATGATATGCACAACTTGCGGATGTCGCGCACATAAGTCTTCTATGGCTTGGTTGGAAACATCCATAATGTCGGCTTGTTTGTGTTGCGCTTGTTTACCCGATTGTTGACGTAATTTTTGAGCGATATTCAGGCGTGTTTTTTTAGGTAAATGCAAAAATAACCACTGCACCCAAGGTTTACGAAACCAATCACGCATACGTTGATAGTCTTTGTCATCGGTGCATAAACTGTCCCCATGCAATAGCAAACAATCCACACCCTGAATTTGGGCAAGGGTTTCATCCTCTATAAACTCAGCTCCACTGGCTTGCCAAAAGGCTTGACGCATTAAAAAGTCGCGATTGCCATATCCTATGTAAAGCTTAGTGCCAGAATCGGTTAATTTTTTGAGCGCGTTGATTTCAGTGTGATACAGCGGAATGCTGAGATCGTCACCCACCCAGGTTTCAAACAAATCACCTAAAATATAAACCGAATCGGCCTGCAAGGCTTGTTGGCTAATAAAACTTATAAAGGCTTGGTTTATGGGGTGATGATGGTCTGGCTGAAGATGCACGTCAGCCAGAAGATAGCTATGGGGCGGGTGAGAAGGCAAGTGTTATTCAGCCGCTTTAACCGTGGTGTTTTCCACCAAAATATCTTCAACCGGTACATCTTGATGGCCTTGGCGGCTAGTAGTGGCGACTTTGGCCATATTTTCAACCACGTCCATGCCTTCTACAATTCGACCAAATACCGCGTAACCCCAACCTTGTGGGTTTTTGCCGGTGTGATCTAAAAAGTCGTTGTCTTTTAGGTTGATAAAAAACTGCGAGGTGGCCGAGTTTGGATCCATGGTACGCGCCATAGACAATGAACCTTTTAGGTTTTTAATGCCATTATCGGCTTCGTTTTCAATCGGTGCACGTGTGGTTTTACTTTCCATGCCAGGTTCTAAGCCGCCGCCTTGTACCACAAAGTTGGGAATGATGCGGTGGAATATGGTGCCGGTATAAAAACCGTCTTCAGCATACTTCACAAAATTAGCGGCACTGATCGGCGCATTTTTATGATCGACCTCAATCGTGATATCGCCTAGTGTTGTGTGAAAAACAACCTGTGTCATTCTGATTTTCCTTTTTAATAAGAACCCCATACCACCAGGCCTGGTGGTATGGTATGTTTGATTTTAGAGTGTAAATTTAACGAATTTGACGTACTTTTTGAATCACAACTGGCTGTAACGGCACATCTTGGTGACCCATGCTGCGACCGGTAGGCAGGTTGCGAATTTCATTGACCGTTCTCATGCCTTCAACCACGCGTCCGAAAACCGCATAACCATAAGCACGCGGTGTTTTTTCACGAAAGTCGAGTGAGCTGTTGTTAGCGACGTTAATGAAAAACTGCGAAGTGGCTGAATGTGGGTCGTTGGTGCGCGCCATCGCAATCGTGCCAATTTTGTTTTGCAGGCCATTATCGGCCTCATTTTGAATCGGTTTTAGGGTCGGTTTTTGTTTCATGTTCTCTTCAAACCCGCCACCTTGAATCATGAAGTCGCGAATCACGCGATGAAAAACCGTGCCTTCGTAAAACCCACTTTTAACATAAGCTAAAAAGTTCTCGACGGTTTCTGGCGCGTCTTCTGGGTAAAGTTCGATAATCATTGCACCATGACTGGTTTCCATTAAAACACGTGGATTTTCGGCTTGGGCGGTCATAAATGGAGCAAAAAATAGGCTGAATAGTAAGCCGATGCGTAACAGTAATTTTGACATGGTCAGATCCTTAAATTAGATTGAATTGAGGGCATTTTACCATTGATCAACTCAGCAAGGAACTGCATCTAAGGCCGTGTTATGCTTGAATTGCAATGTTATAATGGTTAACTATTTTTTACACTTATATGGATTTTGTCGATGAGTCAGGCTGAAGCAGGTGAACGCGCCACTAATTTTATTCGCAACATAATTGATGAAGACCTTGCAAGCGGGTTGCATAAAAGTATTCAAACTCGTTTTCCGCCTGAGCCAAATGGCTATCTGCATATTGGTCATGCCAAGTCGATTTGTTTAAACTTTGGACTGGCGGAAGATTATTCGGGTCAGTGCAATCTGCGCTTTGACGATACCAATCCGGAAAAAGAAGACCTTGAATACGTGGATTCAATTCAGCGTGATGTGACCTGGTTGGGTTTTGAATGGTCAGGTGAGATTCGTTATAGCTCGAATTATTTTGAATCTTTTTACCACTATGCATTGGAGCTGGTGGAAAAAGGCTTGGCGTATGTGTGTTTCTTAAACGCCGAGCAACAACGCGAATATCGCGGTAGTTTGACCGAACCGGGTAAAGCGAGCCCGTATCGTGATACAACGATTGATGAAAATCGTGGTTTGTTAGAAAAAATGCGCGCCGGTGAATTTAAAGAAGGCGAGTGTGTATTGCGCGCCAAAATTGATATGGCGTCGGCTTTTATGTGTATGCGTGATCCGATTTTGTATCGAATCCGTTTTCAAGCGCATCATCAAACTGGTGATGCTTGGTGCATTTATCCTATGTATGACTTCGCGCATTGTATTTCGGATGCGATTGAAGGTGTGACCCATTCTTTATGTACCTTAGAGTTCCAAGACAACCGCCGTTTATACGACTGGATTTTGCACAATATTACCTTGCCGAGCGAAACACGCCCACGTCAGTATGAGTTTTCGCGTTTAAACTTAGAATACACCGTGATGTCGAAGCGCAAGTTGCACCAGTTAGTCAATGATCGCATGGTGTCCGGTTGGGATGATCCACGTATGCCAACGATTTCGGGTTTGCGCCGCCGCGGTTATACGCCGGCTTCGATTCGCAGCTTTGCGGATCGCATTGGCGTGAGTAAAGTCGATAGCTTTACAGAAATGAGTATTTTGGAAGCGGCGGTACGCGATGACTTAAACGTGCATGCGCCGCGTTCAATGGCGGTGCTTAATCCAGTTAAAGTGGTGATTGAAAACTACCCAGAAGACCAGCTTGAGCCGATTCAAGCGCCGATTCACCCACAAAATGAAGATATGGGTAAACGCGAAATTTGG
Organism: Thiomicrospira sp.; assembly: GCF_014859555.1. Classification (GTDB taxonomy): domain Bacteria; phylum Pseudomonadota; class Gammaproteobacteria; order Thiomicrospirales; family Thiomicrospiraceae; genus Thiomicrospira. Next base: position 26,257 of record NZ_JACUTY010000023.1, read on the forward strand.
TTTGGACGTGAAGTTTATATTGATCGCGATGATTTCCGTGAAGAGGCCAACAAACATTTTAAACGTTTGGTATTAGGCAAAGAAGTGCGTTTACGTAATGCTTATATCATTAAAGCCGAACGTTTTGAAAATGACGAACAAGGTGAGCTTAAAACTATTTATTGCACTTATGACCCAGATACCTTGGGTAAAAACCCAGCGGATGGTCGTAAAGTCAAAGGCGTGATTCACTGGGTTGAAGCCAGTAAAGCGGTAGCGGCTGAATTCTATTTGTATGATCGTTTGTTTAATGTGCCAAACCCCGGCAAAGCTGAAGATTTTGAAGTGGTATTAAATCCCGAATCCTTAATGATTAAACAAGGCTTTGTTGAGCCAGCTTTAGCCGATGCCACGCCAGAGTTAGCTTATCAGTTTGAACGAGAAGGCTACTTTTGTCGCGATAACAAACAACCAGGCCTGGTGTTTAATCGCACGGTTGGTTTAAGAGATACCTGGAGCGAACAAGCTTAAAATATTCAGCTGTCTTAGAAGGTTTTATAGTTGGGCACCTCGATTAACCCAAAATGAATTCTGGCAACGCCAAGTTTGTCAGATCAAGGCGAGAACGTGAAGGAATG
>NZ_JACUTY010000087.1 GCF_014859555.1 Thiomicrospira sp.
TTTTTTTAATTTCAATTTCAGCGCAGCTACGCTCGGCGGGAATCGGATAACTCATGTGATTCGTTATTTTAAAAATTTGCCATAGCCTAAGACAAAGCCCTGTGATACGCAAATGGTTTTCACGTAAAATAGGCCTTCTTTCTCATCACCAGGCCTGGTTGTTTTATGCAAACACAATTAAATTGGGATATTTTTTGTAGTGTGATCGACAACTATGGCGACATTGGGGTGAGTTGGCGTTTGGCGAAGATTTTGCGCCATGACTTTCAGCAAAACGTGCGTTTGTTTGTGGATGATTTAAACGCTTTACATACCCTTGTGCCTGAAACCGATCCGCTTTTAAACCAACAGGTTATTGGGCAGATTGAGGTTCAAAATTTAACACCAAACCTAAGTGCCAGGCCTGGTGATGTGGTGATTGAAGCCTTTGGTTGCGTATTGCCGAGCGACTTTGTTGAACAGATGAAAACATCTAAGCCGATTTGGATTAATCTGGAATATTTTAGTGCCGAAACCTGGGTGCAGGATTTTCATGGCTTGCCTTCTAAACAAGCGAATGGGTTAGATAAAACCTTCTTTTTCCCCAGCGTGTTAGCGCACACGGGCGGCTTAATGCGTGAAGCGGATTTGTTGCAACGTCGTGCGCAATTTATAAACAGCGATCACCATGCCTGGTTATCCGAAATAGGTTTACCTGAGCCGATTCCAAACAGCTTTAAGATTTCTCTTTTCGCCTACGAAAACAACGCCTTGTCGCCGCTTTTTGATAGCTGGGCGCAAAATAAACAACCTACCGAAGTGTATTTGCCACAAGGCCGATTGATAAGCAGCGCACAAGCCTATTTTAATCAGCCACTTAAAGCCGGAGACACAGTGCAGCAAGGTCAAATGCGTTTGCATATTCTGCCGTTTTTGCCGCAGGCGCAATACGATTATTTATTGTGGTTGTGTGATCTAAACTTTGTGCGTGGCGAAGAATCTTTAGTGCGTGCGCAATGGGCCGGCAAACCTTTTGTTTGGCACATTTACCCAACGGAAGACCAGGCGCACTGGACTAAATTAAATGCGTTTTTTGAGGTCTACAGCGCAACTCTAAATCCAGCTGCGCGCCAAGCGCTTTATGATTTTCAAGCCGGTTGGAATCACCAACAACTCGAGCACCAGGCCTGGTGCTCGTTAATGCAGCCGTGGCCAAGCTTAACCGAGCATGCCGAAAGCTGGATAAATCACCTAGAAAGTTTAGGTGAACTTTGCGCAAATCTGGTCAAGTTTATTAAAAGCAAGGTATAATGCGGCGATTTTTAAATTTTTAGGAAAAAAACATGAAAACAGCACAAGAGTTTCGCGTTGGTAACGTAATTATGATCGGCAATGATCCAATGGTTATTTTAAAGACGGAATTCAACAAGTCTGGCCGTAACTCAGCGGTCGTAAAAATGAAAATGAAAAACCTACTTAACGACAGCGCGAGTGAGCAGGTTTATAAAGCAGACGATAAGTTTGACCAAGTCATTCTTGAGAAAAAAGCCTGTACTTACAGCTATTTTGCTGACCCGCTGTATGTGTTTATGGACGAAGAATACAACCAGTACGAAATCGAAAAAGATAACTTAGGTGACGCCCTAAACTACATTGAAGACGGTATGGAAGACCAGTGCGAAGTGACCTTCTATAACGAAAAGCCAATTTCAATCGAAATGCCGATCATCATCGTGCGTGAAGTGGCTTACACCGAACCAGCCGCGCGTGGCGATACGTCTGGTAAAGTGATGAAAGTCGCTCGCCTAAACAATGGCGCGGAACTACAGGTTGCGGCGTTTGTTGAGATTGGCGATAAAATCGAAATTGATACACGTACCAACGAATTCCGTAAACGTGCTTAAGCCTTTAATGCTTTAAACCGCTTTAAACGCTAAAACAAAAATACCCCATTAATTGGGGTATTTTTTTCACGCTAAAATCGACTAACCAATAACCAACTCTGGTTTATTTTAAACCTTAAACATGCCAATCAACTGGCTTAACTGATTCGCTAACTGGCCAACTTGATTACTGGCATCCAAGGTTTTGTGCGCACTCTTCACCACCTTCTCTGACGCTCCACTGACTTTCTGCAAGTTGTTATCGACTAGGTCCGCGTGTTGGGATTGCTGGATACTGGACGCGACAATTTCCGAGTTCTTTTGGTTGATCGTGGAGACGGCTTTTTCAATTGAACTTAAAGACTGTCCAGCCGTATTGGCCTGTTGAACACTTAAATGCGCCTGTTCGCGCCCTTTTGTCATCACATTCGCGGCTTCTCTTGAAACTTTTGTGAGGTGCGCAATTGTGGTTTCGATTTCCAAAGTCGATTCTTGGGTACGACTCGCCAAGGTTCGCACTTCATCCGCCACCACCGCAAACCCACGCCCGTGTTCGCCCGCCCGCGCGGCTTCAATCGCCGCGTTCAAGGCTAACAAATTGGTTTGTTTCGCGATATCCTGAATCACACCCAATACATTAGAAATATTCACGCTGTCTTTTTCTAAGCGTTTAATTACTTCTGCCGCTGCATCCACTTGGCTCGCTAATTGATTAATTGAGCGGGTTGAATCTTCGACATTTTTGCGACCTTGGTGCGATTCTTTATTCGCCACTTCTGCCGCGTTTAAAGCATCTTTCGCTTGAACGGACACCTTTGATAAGGCTTCGCGCATTGACTGCATCGCCAACACCATTTTGTGGGTATCTTGCTTTTGCAAATCCACGCCTTGCTGGGTAACTTCGACTTCTTGCAACATGGTTAACGCCGCGTGATTCATGTGTGACGATACATCGTAAATTTTCTGCACCATTAAACGCAGGTTGTGGGTCATGACGTTAAAACTATCGGACATTTCGCCAATAAAATCATGACTGTTAAGCTCACATTTAACCGAAATATCATTGTTGCTGATCGATTTAGCGACCTCACCAATACGCTGAAGACGTTTAAGCAACATCTTGTTTAATAACCAAAAATTAAACAACCCAATACTTACACCCGCCGCAATACAAGCCACTACAAACCAAAACAACATGCCGGGCTTCCACTCCACAAACAGATTCGCGAAGATGGGAAACACCAAGCCCATTAAAATGCCAAAGCCTAAAAAGGCTAAAAACATATTCCTTAGAATACTGGGCTGCTTAAAGTTGAAATTAAAGGTAATCACAATGGCTCTCCAGAGCTTGATCTAAAAGGGTTCGCTAACTATTTGGTTTAATAGCAATAACTGAGCCATGTTGATATGGATCAACTTTTAAGTCGCTAGACTAAGCGTTATTGAAAGGGTGTATGCGATTGACAATCCGCATAATAATCTTCAATCATGCGTTGCTCTTCGAGTAGAAAGCCGGTTAAAGCCTCTTGAAATGGATTAGGTGTTAACCAATGTGCTGACTGGCTAATAATGGGTTCAAATCCACGCGCGATTTTGTGTTCTCCACCCGCACCCGGTTCAAAACGCTTTAAGCCTTTTTCGATCGCAAACTCAATGCCTTGGTAATAACAGGCTTCAAAATGCAGACTGTTGACCTCGTCTATGCAACCCCAATGACGGCCAAATAAAACCGAATCGCTCACAAACATCAGCGAACCGGCAATCGCTTCCCCATCCCGATCCGCCATTACCAATAACACCTGCTCTGGCAAGGCCTGCGCGACCGCCTGAAAAAAGCCTTGGTTTAAGGTGGCTAAACTGTGTTTTTCGCTAAAAGTTTTATTATAAAAATACGCAAAATCCTGCCAATCTTGTTCGCTGGCGGTGTGACCGTTTAAACGTCGCAAGCTCACACCCGCCTCTTCAACTTTGCGGCGTTCTTGTTTGATATTCTTGCGTTTCTTGGGCTTGAGTTGAGCTAGAAAATCATCAAAGGTTTGATAATCACGGTTAAACCAGTGGAAATGACAATCGTGGCGAATCAGCCAATCGGTTTGAGCCGACAACCAGGCCTGGTCGTTCGGCTCTTCATAATGCTCGGCAAACAAAATATGCCAACCGCTCATGTTTTGCTCGCTGGCAATTTGTTGCAGATGTTTAACTAATAACGCACGGATTTGATCCGGCGTGTAACGATCATTTAAATCAGGACTAATCAGAAAACGCGACCCCGTCACCGGTGCATAAGGAATCGAACTCACCCATTTGGGAAAATAAGCCAAGCCTACCGACTGCCAAGCCTGCGACCAGGCCTGGTCAAATACAAACTCACCATAAGAATTGGTTTTAGCATACAAAGGCATCGCCGCAATCAAACGGCCTTGATCATATAATGCGACATGTTGCGGATACCAACCAAATTGAGGGCTCACACAAGCATGATCCTCCAGCGCCTGCAAAAACTCATGGCGCAAAAACGGATTGTTATCCAACACCAACCCATTCCAGGCCTGGCGATCAATATCCGCAATGCGTTGATTTAAACGTAATTCCATAAGGTCCAGGCCTGGTTATTTATCGCTGTCGCTATTCAAGGATGAATATAAGCTTGTTTAATGGTTAGTGTCATCGAACCAAGCCAAGTTCACACGCATAGAACTCATTCAACGATTGTTCATATTCTTCATCTGACAATCTACCGCTTGCTTCGGATTCAGCAACACGCTTTGTGTACCTCTTCTACACTAGAAACAGTAAAAGAACGCATTTTGACCCTCTCAACTTAAATTTACGATTGAGCGGATAATAGACTG
>NZ_JACUTY010000088.1 GCF_014859555.1 Thiomicrospira sp.
CCTCAGCTACAAGAACCGTTTGAATTAAAAGTTAAAGACCAAATGATGTTGTGGCGCGGCGAGCTGCCCGCTGATCCGGCGATAGTAATTATCGACATTGATGAACAGAGTTTGAATGAAATCGGCCAATGGCCTTGGCCCCGTGATCAGGTGTCGGCTTTGTTAAAAGGCTTGGCCGATTTGGATGTCGGTATGATTGGGTTAGACGTGGTATTTGCCGAACCGGATAACAGTTCACCTAAACGAGTGTTTGAGCGTTTGGGCATGCAAGATGACAACCTGCCGGATTTCGATGCCATGTTGGCACAGACGGTAGCCGAAACGCCGACTATTTTGGGTTATGTGTTTATCCAAAACCCTGACCCAGTTTCTCCAGGCAAAGCGCCGTCTTCTCAAGCTATTATTGTTGAACGTGACAAACCCGATGCGTCCTATTTGTTTAAACCTTATCGCACGGTTCTGAATATTCCTGAAGTTCAAAACAGTGCTTATTCGAGCGGTTATTTCAATACACTTCCCGATACGGATGGGGTGGTGCGCAGTGTACCGTTAGTGATGGAATACGACGGTATGTTGTTTCCGGCTTTAAGCTTGGAAATGATGCGCATTATTCTAGGTGAAAATCGATTAACTATTCAGTATGAAAATAACGGCGTGGAATCGGTTTACATTGGCGATTTACAAATCCCCACTGACAGTCATGGCCGTTTATTGCTCAATTTCCGAGGTGAATCCTTTCAATATAAGTATATTTCGGCCACCGATATTGTTCATGGCCGTGTTCCAGTAGAACAAGTTGCCGGTAAAATCGCCTTGGTGGGTACGTCGGCCGCTGGGTTGTTGGATTTGCGGGCCACGCCGTTTGATAGCGTTTTCCCCGGTGTCGAAGTACACGCCACCGCGCTCGACAATATGTTGAATCAAGAATTTATCGCCAAACCCATGTGGGTGTTGGGCGCGGATTTGTTTAGCATTGTGTTATTGAGTTTGCTGGTGGGCGCGATGTTGATTTGGCTGGGATCGGTTGCCGGTTTCTTAGTCGCATCGGGTTTGTTTTTAAGCATTGGTTTTGGGCATTATTATGCATTTACCCAGCAAGGGTTGCTGTTAAATACCATCATGCCGCTGTTTGCTTTGGTTGGCTTGTTTTTAGTGGGTACGGTGGTGAACTATTTTTATGAAACCAAACAAAAGACCTTAATCAAAAACCGATTTGCACAAAAAGTCTCTGCCGCCGTGGTGGAGGAGCTGATTAATCATCCGGACGATTTGGTATTGGAAGGTCGCGAGCAAGAAATTACGATTTTCTTTAGCGATATTCGTGGCTTTACCAATTTGTCGGAAACCATGGGTTCGGCTCAGGCGTTAATTAAGTTGCTTAACCGTTATATGACGCCAATGGTGGAGGTGATAACACGCCACCAAGGTACGGTTGATAAATTTATTGGTGATGCGATTATGGCCTATTGGAACGCACCACTGCCAATCGAACAACATGCTGATGAAGCGCTGCAAGCGGCAATTGAACAAATTTTTGCGCTGGAAGACCTAAATAAACAGCTCAGCTTGGAAGGTTTGCCGACTTTGAAAATTGGCATAGGTTTAAATACCGGCTTGTCGGTGGTGGGTGAAATGGGTTCGTTAGGCCGGTCGGATTATACGGTGATTGGTGATCCGGTAAATTTGGCCTCACGCGCGGAAGGCTTAAGTAAACCTTACGGTGCACAAATTGTATTAACCGAGTTTACGCTGTCGGCTTTAAAAGACCCGCAAGTATATAAAATCCGCCTACTTGATAAAGTTCGAGTAAAAGGCAAAGCGCAACCGGTTTCGGTGTATGAGTGTTTGGGTGACAAGCACCAGGCCTGGTATGATTACCAAGAGCCAGAAATGCAACGTTATAATCAGGCACAAGCCGCTTATCACCAGGCCTGCTTTGATCAAGCCTTGGTTTTATTTGAGGCGTTACAACACGATTATCCGCAAACACTTTATACGATGTACGTTGAACGCTGTCGGCATTATATTGAAAATCCGCCGTACAACTTTGACGGTGTATTTACCTTGACCACCAAGTAATCAAGAGATTCGAGCCATGCATAGTATTCGATTTTTAGGCACGCACGGCAGTCGTGCGAAGTCGGCACAAACCACCTGTATTCAAGTGTCGGATACGACCTTGATTGACGCCGGTAATATTTTGAATGGTTTGGGGGACGAAGCGCGTTTAGTAGAACGTGTTTTTTTGACTCATGCTCACTTAGATCATATTTTAGATTTAGGCTTTTGGCTGGATCAGTATTTTGAGACTCGCCAAAAACCGTTGCAAGTATTTGGTTTGCCTGAAACGCTAGAAGCCCTTAAACAGCACGTGTTTAATGATAAAGTTTGGCCGGATTTTTCAAACATTCGATTACTTAACCATCAAGCGTTTGCGCTTGAGTTTCAGCCGATTGAACTGAATAAACCTTATGAAGTTGAACCAGGCCTGGTGCTTACACCAATTCAAGCCTATCACACGCTTGGCAGTTGCGGTTATGTGATCGAACATGCCGATCAGGCTCTAGTGTTTGGGGGCGATGGCTATAGTAACCCGGAAATTTGGCCGCTGATTAATGACAACCCGTCCGTGCGATCGGTCGTATTGGATGTCTCATTTCCCAATCGGTTGTCTCAGATCGCGCAGGCCAGCCAACATTTAACCCCCAAATTGCTCGCACAAGAGTTACTCAACTTAAAACGTCACGATGTCCAAATTTACTTATTTCACCTAAAACCGGCTTACGAGGAAGAGATTCGATCGGAGCTAAAAGCGATGGGTTTATCGGATCAAAACTTCTTAAATGAAGGCGATCAAATTCAGCTCGATACCGGTGCCATTATCAAACACTATGAGCCAGTTAATCAGGCTGAACAAGTTGAAAAACTCAATCGCATCGGGGTGGCGTTGTCGGCCGAAAAAAACCTTAATCATCTGTTAGAAATGATTGTCAGCGAAGCTAAAAACCTCACGGGTGCGGATGGCGGAACCCTTTATCTATTAAAAGATCAACAGTTGCACTTTACGGTGGCACAAACCGATTCGTTAGGCATCAAAATGGGCGGCACCAGCGCTCCGATTAGTTGGCCGCCGCTGCCTTTAATTTTAGACGATGGTCGTCAAAACAAAAAAATGGTGGCCGCGACTTGTGCGTTAGAAGATCGGGTGATTAATATTGAAGATGTGTATCAGGCCGAAGGTTTTTCGTTTGATGGCACTAAAAAGTTTGATGAAGGCACGGGTTATCGCTCGCAGTCGATGTTGGTAATTCCATTACGCAACTTTGAGCAAAAAGTGATTGGGGTGTTGCAGTTATTAAACAAGCAGGACCTGGATCAGGCGACGATTAGTTTTACTGAGGAAGACGAAGCCGTGACCTTATCCTTGGCTTCTCAGGCCGCAGTGGCTTTAACCAATGCGCAGTTAATTGATGATTTGGAGAATTTGCTCGAATCTTTTTTAAACAGCATTATTTATACGATGGGGCGCAAGTCGCCTTATACCGCCGGCCATATCAATCGGATGGTGGCATTAAGTGAATTGCTGGCCGATAAGATTCATCATGATCAACAAACCTACGCCAACATCACTTATAACGATGAGCAAGCCAAGCAGATTAAACTAGCGGCTTTGATGCATGATATTGGTAAGTTGGCTACACCCGAAACCGTGATGGATAAAGCGACCAAGTTGGACGGACATTTTGATCGTATAGAACTGGTTGAGCAGCGTGCGTTACATATTCGAGCCGAAATGGAAAAAAACGCATTACGTATGCAGTTAAATTATCCAGCACGCCAGGCCGAGATTGAAACCGAACTCTTGAGCCATTTGAATCAGCTCGAACAGGGTTTGGCACTGGTAAGAAAAAGTAATACCGGTGGTGAGTTTTTGCCCGATGAGCAGGTGGTTGCGATCCAAAAGTTGGCGGATCAACCTTTCCAAATAGGTGAGCAAACCTTGGCATTGATTAGCGCCGAAGAGGCCTATTGTTTAGTGGTGCAAAAAGGCACCTTAACCAACGAAGAGCGTTTAATTATTAATGAACACGCCGAAATTGGTTTGGCGGTATTAAAGCAGTTACCTTTCCCCGAAAAGTATAAAGACATCCCGCACATTGCGGGTGCACACCACGAAAAAATTAATGGTAAAGGCTATCCGTTAGGTTTAAAAGGTGACGAGATTTCGTTTGATGCACGTATTTTAGCGGTGGCCGATGTGTTTGAAGCTTTGACCGCGCACGACCGTCCTTATAAAAAAGCCAACCCCTTATCGGTGGCGATGAAAATTTTATATTTCATGGCGAAAGACGATGATTTGGATCGAGGTTTGGTGAAGTTTTTTTATCAATCTGGCCTCTACTTGGAATACGCCCATCAATATTTACCCGCTGAGCTGATTGATGAGGTCAGTATCAATTTCTCTGACCTCTAGGAATCACCACCAGGCCTGGTGGTTTGGCTTATATGGGGGTTAAAGCTAAGGCGAGGATCGGGTTATCGTAGCCGTCGGTGGTTTTGTATTCACGGTAACCTTTCGACATTTGATAACCAACAACATAGTTTTTGCCATTGATTTTCCAGTCGAGCGTGCCGGTTTTACCTGGTTCAAAATCCAATAATTCATTCGGCAAATCCATCACCAGGCCTGGTGCAAACTC
>NZ_JACUTY010000024.1 GCF_014859555.1 Thiomicrospira sp.
GAATAAGTGACCTTTTAAGTCCCGCAGAATCAACCAGGGGTTAATCGAGGTGCCCTTATGTGATTACTAAATGTGAGCGATTTAGCTCATGGCTGGCGGTTAACGCTATTCGTTAAGGGTTATTTAAACTTCATGATTCAAGATTTTTCAAACGCAAAGCTGTTGGTGGTCGGGGATGTGATGCTCGACCAATATTGGACGGGCAAAGCCGGCCGTATCTCTCCCGAAGCGCCAGTGCCGGTGGTTAACGTGTCGGGCAATGAAATGCGCGCAGGCGGCGCGGCTAACGTGGCTTTAAACGTGGCGGCTTTGGGTGCGCAAGTACACTTAATGGGTATTATTGGGCGCGATGTGTCTGGTAATCAGTTGGATGAAGTTTTGCAGAAGGCGCAAGTCAAACGTGATTGGGTTTATTGCGATAGTGGCACGATTTGCAAGTTGCGTGTATTAAGCCATCATCAACAGTTGATCCGAATGGATTTTGAACAGCCTGTTGCGCAAGCTTCGGCCAAAGCCTTGGCCGATTTGGTGGCCAAGCAGGTGTCACAATTTGATGCGCTGGTATTGTCGGATTACGCGAAAGGTTCGTTGCAATATATTGAGCTTATGATTCAAGCCGCTCGTGAAGCGGGTGTGCTGGTTTTAGTTGATCCGAAAGGCTCAGACTTTGGTCGCTATAAAGGGGCTACCTTAATTAAACCAAATCAATCCGAATTTGAGTTAATTGTGGGTGAATGCGGTGATGAAACCACGCTTATTAATAAAGCGCAAAGCTTGATTGACGAGCTCGACTTACAAGCCTTGTTGGTGACACGAAGCGAACATGGTATGGCGTTGATTTCCAAACAAGCCAAGCCGTATTTATTGCGTTCTCAAGCCCAAGAGGTGTTTGATGTCACTGGCGCGGGCGACACGGTTATTGCCACCTTGTCGACGGCCATGGCGGCGGGCTTAACTTGGCAGAACGCCACCCATTTAGCGAATGCGGCCGCCAGCATTGTGGTGCGCAAAGTCGGCACCTCGAGCGTTTCTAAAGCCGAGTTAGACAACTATTTACAAACGGTGATGCGTCATAAAGGTTATGTGGCGCCGAGCGAAGATGAGTTGTTGGCGTTAGTTACTCAGTCGCAATCACAAGGCGAAAAAGTGGTGTTTACCAATGGCTGTTTTGATATTTTGCACAGCGGCCATGTGCGTTATTTAAACGAAGCTGCAAAACTGGGTGATCGCTTAATCGTGGCGGTAAATTCCGATGAATCGGTACAGGTTTTAAAAGGCCCAAGTCGCCCAGTGGTGCCGTTAGAGAGTCGAATGGAATTGCTGGCCGCACTCAGTTGTGTCGATTGGGTGGTACCCTTTAACGAACAAACGCCTGAGCGTTTAATCTGTAAATTAACGCCTAATGTGCTGGTTAAAGGCGGAGACTATCTACCGGAGCAGATTGCTGGCGCTCAGTGCGTTTGGGATGCGGGTGGTCAAGTCGAAGTGCTTTCTTTTTGGGACGGGTTTTCGACCAGTAATATTATCGAACGCATTGCGCATTCGGAGGAAAATTTGTGATTGATTTTAACCAGGCACGCCAGCAACATTTGCAGGCGATTGATTCGGTGTTTGCGCAAACCGATCTCATCAACTCATTGATTGAGCAGGTGGTTCGGAGTTTGCAAACCGGCGGCAAGGTTTTATGGTGTGGCAATGGTGGTAGCGCCGCCGACGCACAACACATGGCAGCCGAACTGATGGTGCGGTATGTCAAAAACCGTCGTCCGCTGGCCTCAATTGCCTTAACCACGGATAGTTCGATATTAACCGCGCATACGAATGATTTTGAGTTTGAAAGTGTGTTTGCGCGTCAAGTCGAAGCGTTGGCCAAACCGGGTGATGTGTTAATGAGTTTATCGACATCCGGTAGCAGCCGAAATGTGGTGTTGGCTCAACAGCAGGCTAAAAAAATGGGCGTGTTTTGTGCCGCCTTAACTGGCGCTCAACCCAGCGTGCTGGCGGCTGAAGCGGATTTAACTTTTCAGGTTAATTCAAACGAAACCGCACGCGTACAAGAAGCACACAGTTTAATCAGTCATTTGTTATGTGAGGGCCTAGACCAGGTGTTTTCATAATTATTGTTTATTTTATGTTGTAACAAACGATTAGAGTCGATGGGGGTGGGATGTTGATTCTAGCAGGCGATATTGGCGGGACTCGGTCACGGCTGAGGGCGTTGGATTATTCCAATCAAATGACCCCTGTGGTCGAAGCGGTGTATGCCAGCGCGTCTTATGCGTCCTTATCGGACATTATTCTAGATTTTTCACAAAAAAATCAAATTCATCAATACGCTTATGCCTGTTTGGGTTTACCCGGCCCAATCAATCAGCGTCGAGTCAACTTAACCAACTTGCCTTGGTTGGTTGATGCAGATCAACTTGAAGCCAATTGTGCTATCAAAACCGTCCAATTTATTAATGACTTCCAAGCCGCCGCTTATGGCATAGATACGCTCTCAAACGACCAACTTATTACCTTACAAATGGGGCAGTTTAATGCAAAAGCGCACCGTTTAGTGGTTGGCGCGGGCACCGGTTTGGGGGTGTCGCCGGTTGTGTTTGAAGCCACCGGTTTCAAACCGCAAGCGAGTGAAGCCGGGCATATGGATTTTGCGCCTATGGATGCTAACCAAGCTGAACTGCTTAAATGGTTATGGCCAGTCTGGTCACATGTGTCTTATGAGCGGATTTTGTCGGGTGCGGGTTTAGAAACCCTGTATGCATTTTATGCCGGCTTGTCTCAACATAACCACCAGGCCTGGTTAAAGGCCGAAGTGATTCAGCAACTCGCCGAGCAAGGCGACCTGATCGCCCACAAAACAATTCAAACCTTTGTCGAGGTTTATGGTGCTTATATTGGAAATTTGATTTTATTGTGGCCGTCTTATGGCGGTGTCTATATTGCAGGTGGAATTGCGGGTAAGATAGAAGTATGGATGAAACAAAATGGATTTTTAGATGCGCTGCGTCACAAAGGTCGAATGCGTGATTTAGTGCAAAAAACGCCAGTATACCTAGTGGTTGATGAGTCATTAGGATTGCACGGCGCATCCAACTATGCGCGATTGGCGGTAAATGGTCAAAGAACCAGGCTAAAAAATCCCTGTCCGACATTTAGGCCGTGAACCACTTAACTTTTAGATTGGCATGAGGATGTTATGAAGAATTATACCGAAACAAAATCCGCCACGGATTTAACCCGTAAAACACTGGCGCTGGTATTGGCCGGTGGCGAAGGCAGTCGTCTAAAAGATTTAACTCGCTGGCGTGCCAAGCCAGCCGTGCCGTTTGGTGGCAAATACCGAATTATTGATTTTGTGTTGTCTAACTGTGTGAACTCCGGGATTCGCAAAATCGGTGTACTCACCCAATACAAAGCCCACTCCTTGATTCGTCACGTTCAGCGTGCTTGGAGTTTTATGCGTTACGAAGTGGGTGAGTTTGTTGAGTTATTACCGGCGCAACAGCGTGTGGATAAAGAGTGGTACAAAGGCACAGCGGATGCACTATACCAAAACTTGGATATTTTACGTCGCCATACCCCAGAATACGTAATGGTGTTGGGCGGTGATCATATTTACTCGATGGACTACAGCAAAATGTTGGTCGAACATGCGGCTTCTGGTGCGGATGTAACGATTGGCTGTATCGAAGTGCCGCGTATGGAAGCCTGTGGCTTTGGCGTTATGTCGGTTGATGAGTGTTTTCGGATTACCAAATTTACCGAAAAACCTAAAGACCCAGAAGCCATGCCGGGTAAACCAGACAAAGCCTTGGCTTCAATGGGTATTTATATTTTTTCGACCGAGTTTTTATTCCAAAAATTGATTGAAGATCACGATAACCCCGACTCCACCAATGATTTTGGCAAAGATATTATTCCCTCTATTATTGATGACTGGCATGTGCGGGCTTATCCCTTTGTGGATGAAGCCGGCGATCCGGTGTATTGGCGAGATGTGGGTACGTTGGAATCCTTCTGGAAAGCCAGTTTAGATTTATGTTCGATCACACCGGAGCTAAATTTATACAATCGTGATTGGCCAATTTGGACCTATCAAGCCCAATTGCCACCGGCGAAGTTTACCTTCGATGATGAGGGTCGTCGCGGTGAAGCGATTGACTCGATGGTCTCAGCCGGTTGCATTTTATCGGGCGCACGGGTTAAACGTTCGGTTATTTCGAGCGGCTGTTTTTTACACAGTTACAGCTTGGTAAAAGACTCGGTTTTATTGCCACGAGTCGAAGTTGGCCGTAACTGTCGCATTCAAAATGCGATTATTGATAAAGGCTGTGTGATTGCATCTGGCACGGTGATTGGCGAAAATCGCGAAGAAGATGCCAAACGTTTTTATGTGGATGAAAATGGCTTGGTGTTGATCACGCCGGATATGTTGGGTCAGTCCGAGCACTTTACACGTTAAGCTTGGTTTTAATATCCACCCACAAACAAAGGTTAAGCTGTTTTGAAACAAACTAAGAAAATAAAAGTCGTACTCTGTTGGCACATGCATCAACCGCATTATCGAGATGGTTTGGACGGTCAATATCGGTTGCCTTGGGTGTATTTGCATGCGATGAAAGATTACACTGATATGGCGGCCTATTTAGAAGCCAATCCCGAAGCCAAGGTGGTGGTGAACTTTGCGCCTGTATTGCTGGAGCAAATTGATGATTATGCCGCCAAAATGCAGGCCTGGTTATCAAACGCTCAAGCCATGCCGGATGACTTTTTAAACTTGCTCGCCGGTGCCGAGCCGATTCCGCAAGACTTAGAACAGCGTAAAAAACTAGTAGAAGCCTGTCAGCGCGCGTTTGCGCCAACTATGATCGACTCATTGCCGGCTTATCGGCACTTGATTGATATGATTCGCCCCTTCAGTGTTGAAAGTGAAGCCTATGAACAAACCCTTATGTACTTAAATGAGGGGTTTTATATAGATTTATTAGTTTGGTATCACTTGGCTTGGACAGGGGTGAGTGTTCGTCAGAAAGATACCCGTATTCAATATTTGTTGGATAAAAAACAAGGCTTTGATTCAGCTGACCAGCGTTTACTGGTTGAAGCCATGGCGGATAACTTACAAGCGATCATCCCACGGTATCGCCGCCTAATGGAGTGCAACCAAATTGAATTGTCGATGACGCCTTACGGTCATCCGATCGTGCCCTTATTAATCGACTTTGACTCGATGCTTGATGCCTTGCCAAAAGCGCCTGTACCGAATTCACCGGTTTATCCAGGAGGGTATGAGCGCGCTTGTTGGCATATGGAGCATGGACTGGAAGTATTTGATAGACATTTTGGTTGCAAACCACAAGGTGTCTGGTTATCCGAAGGCGCGGTAAGCAGCGCGTCAATCGGTATGTTGGATCATTACGGGATTAAATGGACGGCTTCGGGTGAAGGCGTGTGGCGACATTCTTGCGAAGCATCCCATTTAGACTTGCACGATATTGCTTCTAAGCGTGCGCTTTATCAACCTTTACAGCATGCAACCCAAAATTGTGCGCTGTTTTTCCGAGATGACGGCTTGTCGGATTTAATCGGATTTCAATACAAAGACTGGAACCCGGTTGATGCGGCTAACGATTTTGCCCAGCACCTCAATAATATCGCCAATTTTCTGGGGGATAAAGTCGAAGAACATGTTGTCAGTGTCATATTGGATGGCGAAAACGCCTGGGAATATTATCCCGACAATGGCTTTCACTTCTTAACCGCCTTGTATGAACGTTTAACCCATCACCCAATCATCCAAATGACGACCTTTAGTGATGCCTTGGCGCAAGGGGTCAAAGTGCGCCATTTACCAACTTTAAAAGCCGGTAGTTGGGTGTACGGCTCGTTTTCAACCTGGATTGGTGAACCTGAAAAGAATCGCGCTTGGGATATATTAGTTGAAGCTAAACAAACCTATGATCGAGTAAAACAAGACAATAAGTTGAGTCAAGCACAGCTCAAACTGGCCACCGAGCAATTGGCAATTTGTGAAGGTTCGGATTGGTTTTGGTGGTTTGGCGATTACAATCCGGGTGACAGTGTTAGGGATTTCGATCAGCTGTACCGCCGTCATTTGGAGAAACTTTACGAGTTACTCAACGAGCCGGTTCCAGCGTATTTAGACACGCCGATATCACAAGGTGGCGGCAACATGGAAAATGCCGGAACGATGCGGCGCAACTGAAATTAAGCGGGATGCGTGTGTGGTATTGTTTGCGTGAAATTAATGTATTAAAGGGAGTGCTTTATGGCAAGATCCATCGGTGTTTTGTTACACCCCACCTCCTTACCTAGCGGGGTGCTGGACTACCAGGCCTGGTTGTTTTTGGACTGGATGGTTAAAGCCGGCTTATCTATTTGGCAAGTGCTACCTTTAACCGCACCGCATGATGATGATTCACCTTATCAAGGTTTATCCGCGTTTGCCTTGAATCCCAAACTATTGCCTAAAAACTGGCAAAATCAAGTCGATAATAAAGCCTTTGAAGCCTATTTAGAAACGCTACCTCACTGGTTAGAAGACTACGCGTTGTTTATGGTGTTGCGTGAACAGTTTAACCACCAGGCCTGGTCGGCTTGGCCGGAACCCTATCGATTTCGTGATCCACAAGCCTTAAGTGCGTTCGCCGAACAGCATGCCGAAGCCATGCGTGAGATTAAAAAACAGCAATTTTATCTTGAGTATTTATGGCAAAAACTTAAACGCGATGCGAGTGATAAAGGCATTGAGCTGTTTGGTGATATGCCCATATTTGTCGCTTACGACAGTGTTGATGTGTGGGCTAACCCCGACCAATTTAAGTTGGATGAAAATCTCCAGCCCAGCGTGGTCACTGGGGTGCCGCCGGATTATTTTTCGCAAACCGGCCAGCGTTGGGGCAATCCGCATTACAATTGGTCGGTCATGCAGCAAGATGGATTCAGTTGGTGGTGTCAGCGTATTGAGCACGCGTTGAATCAATTTGACTTGTTAAGAATTGACCATTTCCGTGGTTTAGAATCCAGCTGGGAAATTGATGCAAAAGAACCGACCGCGATGAACGGAAATTGGGTAAAAGCACCGGGCGCAGCCTTGTTAGCGTTTTTACAGCAAGAGTTTGATCCTTTACCGCTGGTAGCAGAGGATTTAGGCATTATTACACCAGAAGTGGTGGCCTTAAAAGAGCAATTCGGTTTGCCGGGTATGTCGGTGTTGCAGTTTGGTTTTAGTGGTTTGCCAGATAATCCGCATGCGCCAGACAGTTTGGTAGAACATTCGGTGGTTTATACCGGCACCCACGATAATGACACCAGTTTGGGTTGGTTTAACAGCCTCGAACCCGGTGTGCAAAACTGGGTGGTGTCGCAATTGCCTGATCAGGTGGGGGAGATGCCCTGGCCCTTAATTGTAGCGGCGATGCGCTCGGTTGCCGAGCGTGTTATTGTACCGATGCAAGATTGGTTGGGCCTAGACTCAGAACACCGCATGAATATCCCCGGTACCACCGAAAAAAACTGGGGTTGGCAATTTGATTGGGATGACATTCCCGAGGAATTGGAAAAACGTATTTATCAGTGGGTCAAACAAACTCAGCGCTTAAACGAAACACAGAGAGCTTTAAAAGAATGAACTCACTTGCACTATTAATAGAGCGCTTGCAGCAGGGCCGATTGCACGATCCATTTCAACTATTGGGTCACCAGCAAAACGCTTCGGCTTGGATTATCCGAAGCTGGTTGCCAACCGCCACTAAGGTTAGGTTAGCTGGTCAATATCCCATGCAAGCGCTTGGTGAACATGGCTTATTTGAAGCTCATTTGAGTGATGCTGAATACCAAGCTTTAGCTACACACTACTCGCTGGAATGGCAAGAAGCGGATGGCCAAACTCATAAAATGGTGTGCCCTTATAGCTTTGCTCCTCAATTGGGTGAGTTGGATTTGCACTTATTTGCCGAAGGTCGTCATTGGCAAATTTATGAGCATTTGGGTGCGCATCCTAAAACCGTGGATGGCATTCAAGGAGTGCAATTTGCAGTTTGGGCACCTTCAGCCGAACGTGTATCGGTGGTGGGCGATTTTAACGCTTGGCATGGGTTGCGTCACCCGATGCGTTCACGTGGTAGTTCTGGGGTTTGGGAGTTGTTTATTCCGGGGTTGATGCCAGGCGATCATTATAAATTTGAAATTCGTAACGCCACCAGCGGTGCGATTATGACCAAGTCTGACCCCTATGCACGAGCGATGGAGTTGCGTCCTGATACCGCATGTTATGTTGAACAACCCGCTCACCAGTGGAACGACCAGGCCTGGTTGGAAAAACGCGCCGGATTTGATTGGGCGCATCAACCCATCAATGTGTACGAAGTGCATTTGGGTTCTTGGCAGCGAGATGATTCCGGTGGTTTTTTAAACTATCGTGAGCTGGCTTATCGTTTAGTCGATTATGTAAAGTGGATGGGTTATACCCATATCGAGCTTTTGCCCATTACCGAGCATCCTTACGATGCGTCTTGGGGTTATCAAACCACGGGTTATTTTGCGCCTACACGCCGATTTGGTACGCCGGATGATTTTCGGTTTTTTGTCGACCACTGTCACCAAAATGGTATAGGTGTGTTTTTAGACTGGGTGCCAGCGCATTTCCCGAAAGACAGCTTTGCGCTCGCACGGTTTGATGGCAGCGCGTTATATGAACACGAAGACCCACGTTTAGGCGAACATGCCGATTGGGGCACTTATATTTTTAACTTTGGCCGCAACGAAGTTCGAAACTTCTTGATCGCCAATGCCTTATTTTGGCTAAAAGAATTTCATTTAGACGGCTTGCGAGTCGATGCGGTCGCCTCGATGTTGTATCTGGATTATTCGCGTGAGCCGGGTGAATGGCTGCCTAATATTCATGGAGGCCGCGAAAACTTGGACGCGATGGCGTTTATTCAACAATTAAATGCCGAAGTTCACTCTCAACATCCCGGCACTTTAGTGATGGCGGAAGAGTCGACCTCTTGGCCGATGGTCTCGCGCCCAACTTGGATGGGCGGTTTGGGCTTTTCGATGAAATGGAATATGGGTTGGATGAACGATACTTTGGATTATTTCCAAAGAGATCCGATTTATCGCCCCTATCATCACAACCAATTAACCTTTAGCCAAATTTATGCCTATACCGAAAATTTTGTGCTGCCGCTGTCGCATGATGAAGTGGTGCATCTCAAAGGTTCGTTGGCCGCCAAAATGCCGGGGGATGACTGGCAGAAAATGGCGAATTTACGATTGTTATTAGGTTATCAAATTTTGCATCCGGGTAAAAAATTGCTGTTTATGGGGTGCGAGTTTGGCCCTTGGACAGAGTGGTCCGAATCCGAAGGTTTGCCTTGGCATTTATGTGATTACCCAAACCACCGTGGCGTGCAGTTGATGACAAGAGATTTAAATCACTTATATTTAAACAACTCGGCTTTGCATCAGTATGATTTTGAATCTCAAGGATTTGAATGGATTGATTGTGATAATAATGAACACTCGATTTTAAGTTTTGAGCGTCGTGCCGATCAACAGCGTTTGATTTGTGTGTTTAATTTTTCGCCAGTGCCGCGAGAAGCCTATCGAATCGGACTGCCTGATGCAGGACGTTATCAAGAGATTGCCAACTCTGATTCGGCGATTTATGGTGGCAGTAATTTAGGAAATAATGGCTGGGTTGAAGCTACGTCTCAGCCCTGGATGAATCGTCCGGCATCGGCCGAATTAACCTTGCCCCCGCTGGGATTTGTCGTATTAAAGCAGCAAGCTTAATCACGCCTAGTTTTTAGGCTTAATTAATTTCCTCTAAGCACCAGGCCTGGTGCTTAGAGGAAAAACGTCACACATTAGGTAAGAGAACCCGCAGAGTATGAAGTTAGTTTTTGCCACCTCAGAAGCCCACCCTTTAATTAAAACCGGCGGTTTAGCGGATGTATCCGGTGGTTTAACCACCGCCTTAGTTGAACTTGGTCACCAAGTTCAACTGGTGTTGCCCGCCTACCAAGCCATGTTAGACAAGGTCAATAAAGTCAGTGTGTTATCGCAGTTTGAGTTAGATGGCGCGGGTCGCCGCCTAAAAGTACGCTTGTTAAGCGCTAAGGTAGCGGAACTAAAAGCCAGCGTTATTTTAGTTGATATTCCTGAGCTGTTTAATCGTGCTGGAAACCCGTACATGGCGGCGGACGGTAAAGATTGGTGGGATAACGGCGAACGTTTTGGCGTGTTTTCAAAAGCCGTGGTCGAAATCGCGATGGATCGAGTCGGCTTAAATTGGAAGGCCGACGTCGTGCATGCCAACGACTGGCAAACCGGTTTGGTTCCGGCGTTGTTAACGCTCGAAAAGTCGCCTCCGCGCAGCTTGTTCACGATTCATAATATGGCCTATGCGGGTTATTTCCCTAAAAGCTTATTTGAAGGTTTGAAACTACCCTGGAAATGGTGGACGATAGAAGGCATTGAGTTTTACGATCAAATGGCGATGCTGAAGGCCGGTATTCAAATGGCCGATTGGGTCACAACCGTGAGCCCATCCTACGCCAAAGAAATTTGTTACCCAGAATACGCTTATGGTTTTGAAGGCGTGTTAAACCAGCGTCAGCAACAAGGGCGTTTAGTCGGCATTATTAATGGCATAGATGATCAGGAATGGAATCCAGCCACCGACCATTATATTTCTTACAACTATTCGGCTGAACAAGGCCGAGTGAGCGCAAAAAAACGCAATAAAGAATTGTTACTTACTCTGCTGGGAGATAGCGAGCCGCAAGCGCATTTGACTATTCCATTGATTGGTTTTGTTGGCCGCTTGGTTGAACAGAAAGGGGTCGATTTAATTTTACAAGCCTTGCCTGATATTTTAGAAACCGAATCGGTACAATTTGTATTTGTGGGTTCAGGGTCAGACTATTTTGAAAAACAGTTAATGCAGCTCGTCGGGCGTTATCCGGGGCGAGTATTTGTACATATCGGTTATTCTGAAACCTTGGCACACCAAGTTGAAGCGGGTGCGGATATGTTTTTAATGCCGTCTCGATTTGAACCTTGCGGTTTAAATCAAATGTACAGTTTAGCTTACGGTACGCCACCGATTGTTCATCATACCGGTGGTTTAATTGATACGGTGGTGAACACCACCAAACAAACTTTGGCGGATAAAACCGCGACCGGATTTATGTTTTTTGATCCAAATCCACACGCGTTACGTGCCACGATTTTACAAGCACTGAGTTTATATAAAAAGCCACGCAGTTGGCAGCAAATACAAAAAACGGGGATGCAGCGAGCGTTTAGTTGGAAAAACAGCGCTCAAGACTATGTCAAATTATATGCTAAGGAGATTTAGATGAGCACCCAAGACCAAACCAGTTTGGACGTGATCAAGCATCGTGTCCGCAAACGTTTAAGTAATGACAAGGCTGGCTTAGAAACCGACTTTTTACATTATTTGCAGAACAACCTCGGGCGCGAGCTGACTTCCGAAACCGACTATAAACTGAAAGCTTTGGCTTATGTAGTGCGCGATCGCTTAATGGGCAACTGGAAACAGACCTGGTTAAGTTACCGTGAAAACACCAATAAACGCGCTTATTATTTGTCGATGGAGTTTTTAATCGGTCGCTCTTTAGTTAATAACATGCTCAATTTAGGCATCGAAAACCAAGCCAGCGAAGCCTTGCGTGAACTGGGTTTATCCATCGAAGAGATAGAAGAAGCCGAAATTGATGCCGGCTTAGGTAACGGTGGCTTGGGTCGTTTAGCCGCCTGTTTTATGGACAGTTGCGCGACTTTGCAGTTGCCAGTTATGGGGTATGGTCTGCGTTATGAATATGGCATGTTTCGTCAGCGCATCCAAAACGGGTTTCAGGTTGAAGAGCCTGACCATTGGTTAGGCTTTGGTTATTATCCTTGGGAAGTTCAGCGCCAAGAATACACGCGCACAGTGAAATTTGGTGGTTATTGCCGACCTTATACCGATCCACATACTGGGTATTTAATTGTGCACTGGGAAAATGATGAAGAAGTGCTGGCGGTGCCATTTGATGTGCCGATTCCCGGTTACAAAAATCATACCGTAAACACCTTGCGTTTATGGGATGCGGCGGCGGATGAAGCCTTTAAGTTGTCCGAGTTCAATGCCGGTTCGTATTTTGAAGCAGTTGCAGCCAAAAACGAAGCCGAAAATATAACGATGGTGTTGTATCCAAATGACACCAGCGAAAACGGCAAAGAACTGCGTCTACGTCAGCAATATTTTTTAGTGTCGGCCAGTTTGCAAGATGTGGTTGAGCAGTGGGTTAAACACCACAATGCCGATTTCGCCCATTTTGCCGAATCGAATGTTTTCCAACTCAACGACACCCACCCGAGTTTGGCGGTAGCGGAATTGATGCGTTTGTTGGTGGATGAGCAACATATGGGCTGGGAGCAAGCCTGGGGTATTGTGAGCCACACCATGGCTTACACTAACCATACTTTATTGCCAGAAGCGCTTGAAAAATGGTCGGGCGATTTGATGCGTAAATTACTGCCGCGCCCACTCGAAATTATTGAAGAAATTAACCGCCGCTTTTTAGCTCAGGTCGCACAAAAATGGCCGGGTGATATGGAACGCCAGCGTCGTTTGTCTATTTTTGACGAGCACGGCATGGTGCGCATGGCGTACTTAGCGATAGTGGGCAGTTTTTCGGTAAACGGTGTGGCGGCGTTGCATTCGCAGTTATTAAAAGAAGGCTTGTTTCACGACTTCTATCAGCTTTGGCCGGAGCGCTTTAATAATAAAACCAATGGTGTCACCCAGCGTCGTTGGTTGGCGGGTTGTAATCCAGGTTTGCGTGATTTATTAAATCAAACGATTGGCGAACAATGGGTAACCGATTTAAGTCAACTGAGTCAGTTAGAAGCCTATTTGCAGGATGCTGAATTCCGCCAAAAATGGGCGCAGGTTAAACTGCAAAATAAACAGCGTTTAGCCGCTTTAATCAAAAAAGATACGGGTTTAATCGTCAGTTCAACCGCGATGTTTGATGTGCAGGTAAAACGTATTCACGAATACAAACGTCAGTTATTAAACGCGTTGCACGTGATTCATTTATACGCACGTATTAAACGTGGTGATACTCAAAATATGACACCTCGCGTGGTGATTTTTGGCGGCAAAGCCGCGCCAGGTTATCACATGGCGAAAGCGATTATTAAACTAATCAATAATGTCGCTCAAGTGGTTAATAATGATCCGGAGATTGGCGATTTGCTTAAAGTGGTGTTTATTCCAAACTATCGAGTTTCTGCGATGGAAGTGATTTGTCCGGGTACGGATTTATCCGAACAAATTTCAACTGCCGGCAAAGAAGCTTCTGGCACCGGTAATATGAAATTTATGATGAACGGGGCGATTACGATTGGCACCTTGGATGGCGCGAATGTCGAAATTCGAGAAGCGGTCGGCGAAGAGCATTTCTTCTTGTTTGGTTTACAAACCGAACAGGTGCAAGATTTGATTGGGCGTTATCAGCCACAGTCCTATATTGATAATGATGCAGACTTACAAGCGGTATTAAACCTACTGGAAGTGGGTCACTTTAATCAATTTGAGCCAGGTCTTTTTGATGATATTTTGGCTTCAATTAAAAACCCGCAAGATGAATGGATGACCTTGGCCGACTTTCGTAGTTATGTGGATGCACAAGAGCTGGTTGCGCAAGCTTATCAAGACACCGAACGTTGGGTGACTATGAGTATTATGAACTCGGCGCGTAGCGGGGTGTTTTCAACGGATCGCACCATGAGTGAGTACAATCGTGATATTTGGCATTTGCAACCGATTCAGGTGCAAACAGACTGATTGTCGCTGTATTTAACTCGGCTTTCTGCTACAATACGTTCACTTTTTAGATAGGTTATCATTTAAAAAGTTTTCAATATGGTGACGCTATTCGTCCCCTCGCGACGCTAAGTTGGGAACTCCGCCAGGTCCGGAAGGAAGCAACGGTACCTTCTGATGCGTGCGCCGAGGTAAGGCGGGTAGCGTTGCCACCATATTTTCCTCCCCTGCGTGTTTAAAGCACGTTAAAATAGTCCAAATTCTGATTCTGGATGCCTTCATGAGTTATACCGTATTAGCACGTAAGTGGCGCCCAAAAAACTTTAGTGAACTGGTGGGTCAAACCCACGTTATGCAGGCCTTAGCGAATGCGCTAGACCAGCAACGGTTGCATCATGCCTACCTGTTTACCGGCACACGTGGGGTGGGGAAAACCACGATTGCGCGTATCTTTGCCAAAGCCCTTAACTGTGAACAAGGCATTAGCTCGACCCCTTGCGGTCAGTGTTCAGTGTGCAAGTCGATTGACGAAGGTCGTTTTGTTGATTTAATAGAAGTCGATGCCGCTTCGCGTACCAAAGTCGAAGATACACGTGAGATTTTGGATAACGTGCAATACGCGCCAACTCAAGGGCGTTATAAAGTCTACCTGATAGACGAAGTTCACATGCTCTCAAAAAGCAGTTTTAATGCTTTGTTAAAAACGCTAGAAGAACCGCCTGAACACGTCAAATTCTTACTGGCCACCACCGATCCCCATAAGTTACCGATTACGGTATTGTCACGTTGTTTGCAATTCAATTTATTGCGCCTGACCAGTACCCAAATACAAAATCATTTAGCCCATATATTGCAACAAGAGCAAATCGACTTTGAACCGACTGCGTTGGCGTTAATCGCCAAAAGTGCAGATGGTTCGGCACGTGATTCTTTGAGTTTATTAGATCAAGCGATTGCTTATTGTGGTGGAAAAATCCAATTTGAAGCTGTGCGTTCGATGTTAGGCCTGGTTGATCAAGGCGTGGTGCAAGCGATTTTGCAAGCGCTAAGTGATGATTCTGCCGAACAAGTTAAACAAATATTGCAAACCCTGGCGAGCTTGGGGGTGGATTATGTTGCGTTAGTTAACCAATTGTTGGAGGTTTTGCATCAAACCGCGCAGACTCAAATTTTGGGTGAAGCCCTTGAAGATGGTCTATTGCCAACCGATATCCTGGCCGATTTTGCCAATTGTTTAAGCCCAGCAAAAGTTCAACTGCTTTATCAAATTGGTTTGTTGGCGCGCCAAGACATGAAGTTAGCACCGGATGTACGCATTGGTTTTGAAATGACGTTATTGCGTATGTTGGCGTTTGATCCGAGTTCGAGTGGGTCGGCTTCATCAAGCGGTCAAGCAGGCCTGCAAAATACCGTGCCTACAGCGACACCGAATTCGAATCCAGTACAAGCTTCTGCCGGTGGCCGTCAAAGTGTCGCCGAATTGCTGAAAGCTGCACAAGTCAACGAAACCCCAGCAAACTTTCAGGTGACTCCCCAGACGACACAAGCCAGTGAACCGGTGGCGCCGAACCAACCTGAGCCAAGTCGTGCTCAGCCTGTAGCAGATTTAAGTTTGTTTCCTGACCTGCAAGCACGTGTCCAAGCGCCAAATGTTGCGACATCGGCTGTCAGTGCGCCAATTAAAACCCCAGCGGTTGCAGAGCCTGAACCCGCCCCTTTGACAAATAATTCAATCCTTAACGCAATCGCGCCAACGTCCGAAAATATTGCGTCGCTTCAGACGCAGGTTCAGCCGGAGCCTATGCAAGCGGTGGCGTCTCAAGTGTCGAATCAGACTGATTGGATGCCGCAGGCTGAAGAATCGGCCGACCAGATATTGAATAATCAAACGACACAAACGCCTGATAGCGCTTTGATGTCAACCAGGCCTGGTGGTTTAAATACTTCCAGCCAGTCGCAGCCGGTTCAGGCTTGGATGGATTTAATTCAGCAATTAGGCTTGGATGGTATGGCGCTAGAGCTAGCCAGACAATGTGTGTTGGTCGATGCTAACCACCAGGCCTGGTGGTTAAGTGTGCATCCTGATGAGATGCATGCTAAAACCGATTTAGCCGTGACGCGTTTAGAGCAGGCCGCACAACGTCAATTTGGCGAAGGCTTTAAAGTAAATTTTATTGAGTTTACAGGTGAATTTTACACGCCAAATCTTTATGATAAAGACCAACAAACCCTGTCTCAAGAACAGGCGGCCCAATCCATTTTTGCAGACGAAAATGTACACATGTTGCAAGAACGTTTAGGCATGCAGGTGTTGGAAAAATCAATCCAACCGCTGTGATGTTTGAAACAACTAATTAGTAATACAAAAGTTAATAAATAAAGGAACAACTATGTTTGGTGGAAAAGCCGGTCTCGGTAGCTTGATGAAACAAGCACAAGAAATGCAAAAAAACATGGAACAAGCGCAAGCTGAAATCGCACAAATGGAAGTCACAGGCGAAGCGGGTGGTGGTTTAGTTAAAGTCACGATGACCGGTAAACATGAATTGGTTAAAGTTGAGTTGGACGACAGCTTAATGGATGACAAAGAAATGCTAGAAGACCTAGTTGCAGCGGCGGTAAACAGCGCGGTACGTCGAGTTGAAGACACCACTCAAGAAAGAATGGGCGGCTTAACTCAGGGCATGAATTTACCGGGTGGCATGAAGTTCCCTTTTTAAATTAATAACTAGGCGAATATGTCCTCTCCCTTGATTCAGCAGTTGATTGACGCGTTTCGTATTTTGCCCGGTGTCGGGCCAAAATCGGCGCAACGTATGGCTTATTATTTATTGGAGCGTCAACGTGATGGCGCTAATCGGCTAGCCGATACCATTCAACAAGCACTCGAAAAAGTCGGCCATTGTGAAGTCTGTCGCACCCTGAGCGAAACCTCAGTGTGCGGCATTTGTGCGTCTAACAAACGCGATAATGGTTTATTGTGTGTAGTGGAAACGCCGGCGGATGTATTGTCGATTGAGCAGGCGGGCATTTATCAAGGCAAATATTTTGTATTGATGGGGCACTTGTCGCCGATTGATGGCATTGGCCCTGAACAGTTGGGTTTAGGGCGTTTGCACGAACGTCTAAAACAGCCGGGTATTAGTGAGTTAATTCTGGCGACTAATCCAACCGTTGAAGGCGAAGCCACCGCGCATTATATTCATCAGCTCGCGCAACAAGCAGGGGTGTCGGTCACGCGTTTGGCGCAAGGCTTACCGATGGGGGGTGAGTTGGAATATATCGATAGTGCAACCTTGTCGCATGCGTTTAGTGGCCGTCGAGCGGTTTGATTTTAAGCCGCTGAAATGAAAAACCCATTTAACATGGCTATTTTTAGCGGATGTTAAATGGGTTTTTTGTTGGGCGAAATAAGGCTGTTTGGCGTAATCGTGTGGGGATTACTTTGCCATTAAAAATTCCAGCAAAGCCTTTTGCGCATGTAAGCGGTTTTCGGCTTCATCCCACACCACACTTTGATGACCGTCGATCACTTCGGCGGTGACTTCTTCGCCACGATGCGCGGGTAGACAGTGCATAAATAAGGCATCTGAATCGGCTTGATCCATAATCGCACGATTCACGCGATATTTCGATAACGCCTGAATACGTAAACGCTGTTCGTCTTCTTGCCCCATGCTGGCCCACACATCGGTCACCAACAAATCGGCACCTTGCGCGGCTTCCATCGGATCGCGTACTATTTCAACCCGATCTTTCGCCATTTCCATCAAATCCGCACGTGGTTCAAAACCTTTTGGACAGGCCACGCGTAATTTAAAGTCATAAATTTGCGCCGCATTAATATAAGACTGGCACATATTGTTACCATCGCCAATCCACACCACGGTTTTGCCTTTGATCGAGCCTCTATGTTCATGATAAGTCTGCATATCGGCTAATAACTGGCAAGGGTGAAAGTCATCCGTTAAGGCGTTAATCACCGGTACAGATGAAAACTCCGCCATGGTTTCGACAATGCTGTGTTCAAACGTACGCACCATAATGCCATCCACCATGCTGGAAATAACGCGTGCGCTATCTTCAATCGGTTCGCCTCGGCCAAGTTGGGTGTCGCGAGGCGATAAAAACAAGGCGTGGCCGCCCAGCTGAGTCATGCCCACTTCAAATGAAATGCGCGTGCGGGTGGAGGCTTTTTCAAAAATCATCGCAAGCGTTTGGTTTTTGAGCGGCTCGTAAATCTCACCGGCGTGTTGCATTTTTTTAAGCTCAATCCCGCGCTGCAAAATATGCTGCAGTTCTT
This sequence comes from Thiomicrospira sp., assembly GCF_014859555.1. Lineage (GTDB taxonomy): Bacteria > Pseudomonadota > Gammaproteobacteria > Thiomicrospirales > Thiomicrospiraceae > Thiomicrospira. The sequence goes on from NZ_JACUTY010000024.1 coordinate 18,177, forward strand.
GCGGGGTTAAGCTTTTTAGGGTTAAAAAGTGTTTATTTGTCATGGGATTAAGATTTTGTTAAAAATTCGGTTATTAATTGGCTCAAATCACTGACCAGCTGGGCTGTTTGGGCTTCGGAAATCACAAAAGGTGGCAGTAAACGTACGGTGTCGCCACGCGTGACGTTAATCAACAAACCTTGATCTAGTGCGATTTTGACTAGTTCGCCACACGGACGATCCAGTTGTATGCCGATCATATAGCCTTTACCCCGCACCTCAACCACGCCTTTTTGATCGGCTAAAGCGCTTCTAAAGGCACTCATGATTTGCTCGCCTTGTTTGGCGACTTGTGAAATATAGTCGTGTTGCTCAAGTGTATTGATCACGGCTAAACCGGCCGCACAGGCTAATGGGTTGCCACCAAATGTGGTGCCGTGGTTGCCTGGGCCAAACGTACTGGCGGCTTTACCACGAGCTAGACACGCACCAATTGGCACGCCATTGCCCAAGGCTTTTGCCAGGGTTAAGACATCCGGCAAAATGCCTTCGTGTTGATAAGCAAACCATTTGCCGGTACGACCGATACCGGTTTGAATTTCATCCATCATCAGTAATAAATTATGCTGATCACACAACTGACGCAACGTTTTTAAATAACCCGCATCCGGAACAAATACGCCGCCTTCACCTTGTACAGGTTCAACCAAAATCGCAACCAGGTTTGGGTGTTTGCTAATGGCTTTTTCAACCGCGTCAACTTGGTTATAAGGCACACGCACAAAACCTTGCACTAAAGGTGCAAAACCTTCTTGAACTTTTTTGTTGCCAGTGGCGCTTAAGGTCGCCATGGTGCGGCCATGAAAACTATTTTCCATAACCAAAATTTCTGGGTTTTCGATCCCGCGATCAAACGCGGTTTTGCGCGCAATTTTAATGGCCGCTTCATTCGCTTCGGCGCCTGAATTACCAAAAAACACCCGATCCATACCCGACAAACGAATTAAAGCTTCGCCTAGTTTTTCTTGGTTTTCGACCCGATATAGGTTCGAGGTATGGATTAAACGTTTGCTTTGTTCACACAAGGCTTGCGAAATGGCTGGGTGAGCGTGGCCTAAACTGCAAACGGCGATACCACTCACGGCGTCTAAATAGGCCTTACCTTGCTCATCGTACAAGGTTGCGCCTTCGCCTTCTGTAAACATTACAGGCAAACGAGCATAGGTATTCATTAAACTTTCGGACATGGATTTCACCTTCTAGCCAACGCAGCAGCGCCTAAGCGGCTTGATAATTACAAACAAAAAAGAGCAACCCGAAGATTGCTCTTTTTGAAAGACAAACGATGATTTTAGCTGAATCAGGAATAAATTCAAGCTGATAGAGAGAATAAAGCGCTAAGATAGATTGAAATTAAGCACACAGACTCTCTGTTATTCGTGGGTTCATTCGGCTAAAATACATCTTTTATTTTTTGTAAAAACGGCTTTGGCTGGTTTTTATACCGAATTTGTAGCGATTTAAATTTCTGAGGAGCTTCTCAATGCGAACGATGTCGGATCGTGATGGCCTGATTTGGATGGACGGTCAAATGGTGCCTTGGCGCGAAGCCAACACGCATGTTTTAACCCACACCTTACATTATGGTATGGGTGTTTTTGAAGGTGTGCGTGCTTATGATGCCGAACAGGGCACTGCGATTTTTCGTTTAGAAGCTCATACCGATCGCTTGTTTAATTCAGCGAAAATTATGAATATGCCGATGCCGTTTGATAAAGACACCATTAACGAAGCCCAACGCGCGTCCGTGCGTGAAAATAATTTGAAGTCGGCTTATATTCGTCCGATGGTGTATTACGGCTCAGAAGGTATGGGATTGCGTGCGGATAATTTAAAAACCCACGTCATTATCGCGGCCTGGGAATGGGGCGCGTATATGGGTGAAGAAAACTTAACCCGTGGGATTAAAGTCGCGACCTCGTCCTATACCCGTCATCACGTTAACATTACTATGACTAAAGCCAAAGCCAATGGCGCGTATATGAACTCGATGTTGGCTTTGCAAGAAGCGGTATCGCATGGTTGTGATGAAGCCTTATTGTTAGACACCGAAGGTTATGTGTGTGAAGGTAGTGGCGAAAACTTCTTTATGATTCGTGATGGCGTGATTTATACACCAGAATTGACCGCCGCTTTGGATGGCATTACCCGTAAAACCGTGATGCAGTTAGCGCGTGAATGTGGTTATGAAGTAGTTGAAAAACGTATTACACGTGATGAGGTGTATATTGCGGATGAAGCCTTCTTTACTGGCACCGCGGCCGAAGTCACACCGATTCGTGAATTGGATAATCGTCCGATTGGTCAAGGTTCACGTGGCCCCATTACCGAGCGTTTGCAGAGCTTGTATTTTGACGTGGTTCATGGACGTTCAGCGCCCCATTTAAACTGGTTAGCGTCAGTTAAATAAGATTCACACAGCCGCTAGGGCGGCTGTGTTTACATGCTTTAAGGAGTGACAATGAGTTCAAAAGCAACCGATTCATGTGCGCAAACGCACGTTGAAGTAACCTACGACGATTTGCCATTATACTGCCCAACCAGTAATCAGACGGTATGGGACGCACATCCGCGCGTATTTTTGCCGATTGAAGAAACCGGCGAAGCTAAATGCCCCTACTGTGGTACGGAATACGTTTTAAAAGATTGGGATCCGAATCGTTCGGCGCACTAAATGACCCAAGATTCAAATTTGACCACCAGGCCTGGTGGTCAAAATCCCTACCAAGGCTTAAACGCCCAGCTAGTCCCACTCCCTAAAATCATCTCGTCACACTACCAGCCGAGCTTGTATGCTGACAGTACGCATCAACTTTGCCATCTACAAACCGAGCAGGGCAATAAAGTTTTAAAACGTCTAAACCCTAACGCACACCAGCAAGCTTTTTGGCGTAATGTGCAAGCTTTGTTTGGGTTAGATTTAAACAAACATCTTAACCACCAGGCCTGGTGCTCAACACAATTAGCGGGTTTAACCGATTTAGCGATTCCGCAGATTGAGTGGGCGGTAAATCCTGGCGAAAGTTTGCAGGGGTTTGTGTTAGCCGCCAAATTAAATGGCGAAACCGGCCAAGCAAGCTGGATGAATCAAGCGAATATCGACATCTTCGCACGGCATTTAAAAGGCTTGCATCAAATCAGTTATGCCAACTGGGGTGTTTGGCAACAGCCACAAAATCCCCTTACCGATTGGCCGCATAAATTAACCCAGAGTTTAAAAAGTTGGATGAATCCAACCGACCACCAGGCCTGGTGGTCGGGCATCAAACAAGCCGAGGCCATTCGTATCCATTCGGCTGTGCCGACGATGTTGGATCTGCGTTGGGATCAGTTTTTATTTGAGCAACAGCAGTTGTCGGCCTTGGTGGATTTGGATGCGTTTGTGTTAGCGCCGGTCGAATTGAGCTGGGTAATTTTGGAATACTTGTTAGATGAGCACCAGGCCTGGTGGTTCGCGCAAACCTATGGTGAGCGGCCAGATTTAACGCCAGTGCGCGAAGCTTATCGTTTGTGGTTATTTAGTACTAATCTACTCGGTGAAAGCGATTTAACGCGTTGGATGACCGCGCCCACCCGATTTTAAATAGAGAGCGTTTGATCTTGTGCGCGATAAAGCTTTAACCAGTTAATAAACCCGTAAACGGCTAGGCCAAGATAAAGCACAAACATCGCTGCGGTTAGCAAATAACCGGTTTGCCAATAAAGCACCACCGCTGCGCTATCAATCACCAACCAATACAACCAGTTTTCTAACACCTTACGCGCCATCATATAGGTGGTGAGCATCGAAAATACCATCACAAACCCATCTAAATAAGGTTTCTGGCTGGCTTCAAACAGGGTTAATAAACCGCCGAGCGAAAACGTCAGCAATACACCTAAACTAATAAAACCAGTGTGATAACCCCAGCGCCAACGGTGAATGTGTAATTCAGGTTGGCTAATGCCGCCGCGTGTCCAGACATAAAAGCCGTACACCGCCATCGCCATATAAAAGAAGTGCAAGAAAGACTGCATTGGCAACAGGCCGTTCCAAAACAGCAGAGTATAAATTGCGGTGCTTAAAAAAGCCGCTGGCCAACACCACACCGATTCGCGTGCCGCCAAAATTACATAGGCGATGCCCAAGGCGACCGCGATGGCTTCCCAAATCGATTGTTGGCTAAACTGTGCCCAAATCTCAGCAAGCATCAATCTTGGCCTTAGAGCGATTCACACCGACCATTTTCATGACAAAGATGGTGTGCGGGTTTTGCTCAAACACGGTTTCTAATTCTTCGGTCATTAAATTCATAATCGTGCGGTAGTCACCGAAAACCTGAGTGCTTAAACTATTACGCTCAAGCACCAGGCCTGGTGCTTGTTCCAGACGTTCAATAAAGTCAATAATCGGTTGGCAAAACTCGTCTTTTAACGGGTACATGCTGATATCAAGTGAAATTTTCATAGGGGCTTCCTTTGTTTTTTGAACCACGAAGGCACGAAGCGCACGAAGTTATTTAGCGCTATGTTGCCACCCTCTCCCTTGATGGGAGAGGGTCGGGGGGTGAGGGTGGAATTTAAAACCGCACTCTTGTGGTTAAACCGATTTGACGTGGGTCGCCAAGGGCGGTATAAAGCTGTTCGCCATCTCCATCAAAGTGATCAAAGAAATAACCACGGGTGGCATATTTCTCATCGGTCAGGTTTTTGCCCCAAACATAAATTTCCCAGTCTTTGGCCTCATAACCAATGCGTGCATTCGCTAAAGTATAGGCTTCTGATTTTTTATCATGTACATTGTCAAAATAAAACGCATCCATGCCTTGGATTTCCAAGCGTCCAAACCAGCCTTGATCATGACGGTATTGAGTGCCGACAAGGTATTGATAATTAGGCGCATGTGACGCACCTCGTCCACTCATACTAAACTCTGTATTAGTAGGCGTGCCTTTAATTTCAGTTTGTAATAGCCCTAGATTTGCAAATAGATTCCACCGACTGTTTACCTGCCAGTCAATTTCGGTTTCTAGGCCATAGTGTTTTGCGGAGTCTAGGTTTTCAGTAAAGAATACCCATTCATAACCGCCAGGTTCATAGCTGTAGCCATCAAACTGTGGATTTTGGCGATCCATATAGAACAAGGTTGTCGCTGTTTTGATTGCACCGTAGTTGGAGCGTAAGCCAATTTCATAGTTGTAAAGAGTTTCGTTATTAAAACGAGCATAGTCTGAGGTTGTCAAACCGGTATTAAATCCCCCGGCCTTGTAGCCGCGGGTTATGCCTGCAAACGCCATATGTTTTTCATTGTAACGGTGTTGGTAATGTACAGAGCCTCCCCACAAAGTTTCGGTGGGTGAAAAGTTGTCTTCAAGGTTGTAGTCAAAATCGCCTTCTCCGTAAGAAGTATCTGTTCCATACTTTCTGGCAGCGAGTTTGTAATCCTGCTGGTGATGTTCAATCCGCAAACTATAAATAAGCGTTTTTTTCTCGCTAATAGACTGGTCAAATTGGCTATAGAAGGCAAGTTTGTTGTGGGTAAAATCGCTTTCTGAATCGCTGTTATAAATATCGTTGTAAACCGTGTAGTCAGCGCGCTCCGCTCGGATGTTTGACTCTAATAACTGAGAAGCATACAAACCAACTAGCCAATCTGTAGTGTTTGCAAAAATTCTTGAATTTTGTGTAGATGTCCAACGCAAATCTTGGCTTAGTGTTTGGCGTTGTTGTTCATGTGCATAAGTTCCGACGGTTTTAGTAGGATCTGCAATCCAGTCTGCATCATAACCATAGTTGTTTGTATTGTCGGCAAAACTAGTGGTGGAGGTGAGGTTGTAGAGGTTGCTGCCTGTCCAATTAATTTTCAAAGCCCCTGCATTGGTTTTTTGAGTATCTTCGCCTGGCTCGTTTGACAGGGTGGTAAAGCTGTTGTCGCGGGTAAACACATCATAGCCATTGTTAATATCCGCATGCATTAGGCTTAGATCAAATTGAGTATTGTCGCCGGCCCACCAGCGGAGTTTGGCGCGAGCGGTGAGCTCGTTTTTCTGGTTGGTGTCGGTGCGGTTTAGGGTGTCGTTATCGCGGAAACCGTCACTATTGTGTTTAAACAGGCTTACGCGATATTGTGGGCTTTTGTCTTGTGAATTAAACGCGCCGCTGGTCATGACGCCGAGTTCTTTGAGGTTATCCGTGCCCACACTCGCTTCAATTAAACTTTCGTTATAAGGCGTTGGGTCGTTGGTTTGGATATTCACCAGACCGGCTAAAGCACTGGCGCCATAACGCGTACTTTGTGGGCCGCGTAATACTTCGACTTGTTTAACGTCAAACAAGTTGCCCACCATGCCAATGCCGCTAAAATCAATTTCATCGACGGCAAAACCCACACTCGCATTCGGTGCGCCGGTGTATTCATCACGTTCGCCTATACCGCGAATTTGAATATGACGCGGACGCGATGATTGGCCGGAAAAGTTAACATTGGGGGTTTGCAGTAACACATCACCAAAGTGGGTGGCGCCGCGATCTTGCAATTCGGCTTCGTCTAAAATATCGACACTGGCGGCGATATCGGTTTGGCTGGTTTGACGCAAATCGGCACTCACCGTTATGGCGGATAAGTTGGTTTCGGCCAGCACCAGGCCTGGTATGAGGGCGAGAAGGGCGAGAGGAAGCGGTTTGAGTTTCATGATTTTCCTTTTACATGTTCATTTGTGTAAAAGGACAGGAAGACAGCGAATCGCGTCAAGAGGTTTGACTGAAATGGCGTGTCATGCCTGTCCCTACGCTGGTATTAACCAGATCAGGTTCTTAGGGTTTCGATTTTTTGCAATCGATCTCAGGCCGCTACGGACCACCCCTTGGCAAGTTTGAGCTAACAATTATAGCACGCACGAGCTGAGCCTACTTTCTTTCGCGCCGCCAAACCCTACGCATTTAATGGAAATTGGGTTTAAATTATTTAGAATGATAGATAGATATTTGGTTACTAAGACGGCTTAGAATGTTACCATTTATTGATCTACATCAAGATAAAGTTCGGTGCCAATAATGAACTGTGCTGGACTTGAATTTTTTAAATTATAAGGGGTATTTATGTCTTCGGTGTCTGCAAAATTAAACGGGGATTGTCTAGAACTGGCGGTGGATGGGGTATTTGATATTGAACTTTATCATGATTTTAACAATGCCTATAAAGACTATCTAGGCAAAGCCAATCACTATATTATTGACTTTGATCGCACCGATCGTATTGACAGTGCGGCTTTGGGCTTAATGTTGCTGATGCGTCAAAAAGTGGGCACGGAAAGTAAAGCCATTAAGTTGATCAACGCCAATGAAAAAGTTAAGCGCAGTTTGGATACCGCTCAGTTTGGTAAGCTGTTTGATATGGATGCTTAAATATAGCATCCGATTAGCGTAAGAGTTTTAAAGGAGAATTCATGGCGGCTGATAAAATTCGGTTGTTATTGGTGGATGACACACCCGCCGCGCTCAAATTGTTGGGCATGATGGTAGGCAACATGGGTTGGGAGTTTGAAACGGCTGTGGATGGTGAAGAGGCGCTGGCTAAAATCAGCGCTCAAGCACCGGGCTATTTCAGTGTGGTGGTGTCCGATTGGTTAATGCCGAAAATGGACGGCATAGCGCTGCTTAAGGCCTTAAAAAAAGACCCAGAGCGTCGTCACATTCCGGTTATTTTGCAAACCGCATTGGCGGATAAAGAGTCGGTTCAACAAGGCTTAAAAGAAGGTGCATTTTACTATTTGACCAAACCACTCGATATGGAGCTGGTGCAGTCGGTTATTCGCTCGGCCTTACGGGACTATAAAACCCACCAAAATCTGCGTTCAGAACTGACCAAAATTACCGAATCGTTTGCTACCGCTAAGCAGGCTGAATTTGAATACCAAACCTTAAAAGAAGCGCGCGGCTTGTCGTCGTTATTAGCGAGTTTGTGTGCCGAACCAGATGAGGCTGTGGTGGGTTTGTTTGAGCTGATGGTGAATGCCGTCGAGCATGGTAATTTGGCCATAACTTACGATGAAAAAACCCAGCTTATTGAAGCTGGGCATTTAAAAGAAGAAATTCAACAACGCCTAACCGACTCAGCATATCGCGATAAGTTTGTGACCTTAAGTTTAGCTGTTCACCCAGAAGAAATTGAGGTTAGGATACGTGATATGGGTAAAGGGTTTGATTTTGAACAATACCTGAACTTTTCAATGGAACGCATGTTGGATAATCACGGTCGTGGCATTATGATGGC
>NZ_JACUTY010000089.1 GCF_014859555.1 Thiomicrospira sp.
GATTTAAATCCTGCAATTTTAATGAGTTTTAAGCGCATTCAGTTAGGTTTCTATTTGGTTAGATTAGGTTAAAGATTGTAATTAGCTCGTTGGAAGCGCTGATTCAGTATTCGGCTGCGCAATAGTGGTATCAAAATGATCCAGCTCCACTTTGAATAAACGCGACATCATCGTATGAATCATTTCGTTTATGTTCGTGCATTCTTGTTCGCCATATGTCGCATAACCCAATTCAAAATGACATTCAAATTCTGAGTAGGCTTGTGCGACCTCCAATATTCGACAACCAAAATCGCGTGACAATTGTTCGATGCCTGGGGCATCGGTGTCCGCCGCGACTAGAATAAAGGCTTTGTCGGTTACATAGAACAACATATCTGACTGACGAATACTATCAATCATGAGTTGCGCAAATAAATTTAATTTTTCTATATCCTTCATCTGCGGATGATTCAGCTCAACCAATTTAATCAACATCAAGGAATATGGGCGTTTATAACGCTTGCTGACGTAGTTTTGGTGTTTAATTATTTCGTAAAAGAATTTGCGTTTAAATAAACCCGTCACATTGTCAGTGACATTTAGTAAGTCTAAATTTTTATAGATGGTTTTGAGGTTTTTAAGGTGCGACATCATTTTTTCATAAATATGTTGCACCTCTTCAAATTCAAACTTTTGTTGCGTTTCGACAAAGGGATCAATTAAACGCAAGTGTGAAATATCATCACTCAATTCATTTAAAGCGGGTAATACATCATTTTCTAATAAGGATTTGAAACGCCGAAGAGTGACCAGCCAAAACACAAAAACAAACAACAATAGAAACAAGGGAATAACTAAAATAGAAATATCAGCTGAAAGCATGGCTTTTATTGAAAAACCCGACTCAAGCTGAACAAATACAATCGCAAATGCCAATAACCCCACTACAAGCATTGACACACCAAATGCAATAAAGGCCGAATGGGCGAGTGTTGCCAGCACTCGTTTGACTAAGGTGGTTTGATTCAAGGGTTTCTCAAGCATTATAAAGGCCAAAAAGTTAACTAACTTTGAAATTTTAGTGGATTATAGCGAAATAAAAAATAAATAAAACCTATAACCAGATAGGCGTAACTGAAAGTTTTCACTCTGCTAGAATTTTAAACATGAAAAATAACAAAACTCCACCATTCCCTATTATTCTAGGGTTAGACTTAGGTACTTCTGGCCTTCGAGCTGCTTTAGTTGAATCCGGCCAAATTCTCGCCGAGTTTTCGATGACCATGCCCTTGCCAGAACGCGATCAGCAACGCAGTCAGCAATCAGTTGATGTTTGGCAAACCGCTTTCAATAACATAATGAATCAGCTTCAACAGGCAGGTTGGACTCAAAAAATTGACGCCATTATTGCCGATGCGACCTCCTCCACGGTTTTGATCTGTGATCGTAACGGCCAAGCTACCAGTTTGGCGTTAATGTACGATGATAAACGCGCCCAATCTCAAGCCAAAAAAATCGCTCAAATAGCGCCCACGGACAGCGCTGCACGCGGTGCGAATAGTAGCTTGGCCAAGTTAATGTGGTTAGCCGATCACACCGCTGCGAACACTAAATATTTTATTCAACATCAAATTGACTGGTTAAATTTTCAGCTGTGTGGCGTGCAAAACATCACCGATGAAAATAATGCGCTTAAATTGGGTTACGATTCCATTCACCAGGCCTGGCCGCAATGGGTGAACGAACTCTGCCCCTATGAGTTACCCAAAGTGGTCAGTGCTGGCTCATTACTAGGCCATGTTAGCCAAAAGTTAGTTAACCAATGGCAATTTAAAGCCTCAACCCTGGTTTATGCCGGCACCACCGACAGTATCGCCGCCTTTTTAGCCTCAGGCGCAAGTCAAGTTGGCGACGCCGTGACCGCTTTAGGTTCGACTTTGGCTATTAAACAATTATCTAACACGCCTTTATTTGCCGCCGAATATGGTATTTACAGCCATAAACTTAAAGACAAGTGGTTGCTAGGTGGTGCTTCAAATGCGGGCGGTGCGGTATTATTGGCACACTTTAGCCTAGAACAACTTGAACAATTGATTCCGCAACTAAATGTTGAGCAAACCACCGGTTTAGCTTGTTATCCACTGAGCCGACCGGGAGAGCGCTTTCCAATTGCTGATCCAAATTTAGAACCTATCATCCCTAAAACCGATTCTGATGCCCAGCTTTTACAAGCTTTAATTGAGGGCTTGGTCGCAGTCGAAACCCAAGCCTATCGAAAACTTGAATCGCTAGGCGCGCCCAAACTGACTCGTGTTTATGGCGTGGGTGGCGGCACACGCAACCAGGCCTGGTGCCAGTTGCGCGCTTTAGCATTGCCCGCTACAATCGCTAAACCCATTTCACAGTCGGCCGCATTTGGCGTGACCTGTTTAATTGACCCTACTACTATTCAAGGAAACACCTTATGACGCTTGAGGATTTAATTGAGGCTCTAAATCGACACCCCGTTGATTTTAAGCAGGTGATGGACGTAATTGATGCCGAATACACCTTTACGCCCACCGCCTTCAAAAATGGCGAATTATTTAACGAAGCCGGTACGAACAACGGTTCATGTAAAATCTTTGCTTTCGCTAAACGGCATCAACTCTGCGAAACCGATACTTTAAATGCATTCGGCGATTTTTACACCCAAGATGTGTTGCTGCATCCCGATGGTGACAACCATCAAAATATCCGCAATTTTATGAAAACGGGTTGGCAAGGCATTGAATTTAAAGGACAAGCTCTAACAAAGAAGTAAGGATAATAAAGAACCAGGCCTGGTAGTTGCACCAGGCCTGGTGATTAGGCGGGATTAAGATTGGTGAATGTGTTTTACCAGCGCTAAATCAAGATAGGTTTGACCATTGGCATCGCCAGACAATACCTGGAAAGGTTGATCCGGTTCACCCATTTGATCGAGCACCAACTCGGCTTCTGAAAAGTCATCTTCTGCGGTGTAACCATTAATCGTAATAATGGTTTTTAGGTTCGCGCCTTTCGAAGATAAAATGCCGTTGCGTGAATCTTCAAACGCAATCGCTTGCTCCGGCTTTAAATTCATTTGCGCCAACGCCCAATCATAAATATCAGGCGCCGGTTTTTTGGCTGGCACAATATCGCCGGCTGCAATCACTTCAAACCACTTGATTGACTCGCCACCTAAGGTGTTAGATAGCAAGGCGGTGACATTTTCTGGCGTGGTGGTGGTAACAATCGCAATGCGCATGCCCGCCTCACGTGCTTCGTTAATTAAACGCTCAACACCCGGACGCAAAGGGATTTTTCCTTCAGCCATTAATAGGGTGTAAAAGTTGGTTTTAGACGCATGCAATCCTTTAACAAACTCATCGAAATTAGCGGGTTTTTCAAAACTCGTATTAAATTTTTCTAGATAATACTTGATTCGTTCTTTGCCACCGGTGACGGCTAACAATTCACCGTATAAGGCTTCGCTCCATTCCCAATCTAGACCTTCATCTTTAAAGGCCATATTAAAGGCGATACGGTGTCCGTCTTTTTCGGTATCCGCTAAGGTGCCATCTACATCAAACAATAATGCTTCTAATGCGGCCATAAAATTTCCCTCTATTTTGATTAAACCGCACGAATTCTGCTTTAAAAAAGGCTTAAATTCAAGCTTTATTAATAGCTTGGCGTCGCTTAACGGCCAATTTTACGAACGCTTGGTTGGTTTTTTTACGGATTTTTAAGCTTGTGGTGATGAAAAAAACCTGATATAAAACCTCGTCAAGTTTAAAGTTGGCATGGTTGCCGATATTTGAGTTGATATAAAAATAAGAAATTTTGGAGAGTTCTATGGAACAGTCAAGCAGCTTTATTGAAGATTATCCTCCCTATGTTCCAGAGGATGGTGAAGAATACATGAGTGCGAAAATGAAAGCCCATTTCCGCAACAAACTACTCGCTTGGAAAAAGCAGTTAATTAATGAAGCGGAATTGACCGTAACTCATTTACGCAGTGACTCTTCCACCCCAGCGGATCCTAACGATCGTGCCACACAAGAAGAAGAGTTTGCATTGGAATTGCGTACCCGTGATCGTGAACGTAAGTTGATTGCCAAAATCGATAAATCACTGAAAGAAATTGAAACCGGTGACTACGGTTATTGCAAAATCAGTGGTGACGAAATTGGCGTAGGCCGCATGGAGGCTCGCCCTACCGCTGATATGACGGTTGAAATGAAGCGTCAACAAGAAATCCGCGAAAAACAAGGCGTTGCATAACTCGCCTCATGACCTATGTCGGACGGTTTGCCCCGACCCCATCGGGGCCGCTTCATTTCGGTTCGCTCATTGCGGCGACCGCCAGTTATCTTGATGCCAAAGCCAATAAAGGCTTATGGCTCGTCCGAGTTGATGACTTGGATACTCCTCGAGTCGTTAAATCTTCCATCCCTCAAATTCTGCATCAGCTTGACGCGTTTGGTTTCGAGTGGGATCGTGAAATTTTTTATCAATCTCAATCTCAATCAGGATATTACCAGGCACTTGAAGGATTAGTTAACCAG
>NZ_JACUTY010000090.1 GCF_014859555.1 Thiomicrospira sp.
TGGTGATGGGAAGTAAATGGAAGACGTTAAGACAGACAAAAAACAAAATTCAATTAAACCGCCAAAGAAAATTTTGCAGCCGGTGGGGCGCGCGATTGCGCAGTTTAATATGATTCGCTCAGGTGATCGTGTGTTGTTGGGTTTGTCTGGCGGTAAAGATTCGTTGGCGTTATTAATGGTGTTGAAGCATTTGCAACGTCATTCGCCCGTTAAGTTTGAGTTGGCCGCCTGCACGATTGACCCAGAAATTCCGGGGTTTGATCCGTCGCCGCTTAAAGACTTTTTGGCCGAGTTGGGTGTGCCGTATTTTTATGAGTCGGAAGACCTGGTTGCGCTCGCCAATCAATATATGAAAGGCGATTCGTTTTGCAGTTTTTGTTCACGCCAAAAACGTGGCAAACTTTATACCGTGTGTCGTCGCGAAGGGTATAACGTATTGGCGTTGGCGCAACATTTAGACGACTTGGCGGAAAGCTTTTTAATGTCGGCATTTAACGCCGGTCAGCTTCGAACCATGAAAGCGCATTATTTAAATAACGATGGCGATGTGCGCATTATCCGTCCGTTTGTCAAAGTACGCGAAAACCAAACGCGCGATTTTGCCGAGGCCGCCAATTTGCCGGTGATCCCAGATAACTGCCCGGCTTGCTTTGCTAAACCCCAAGCACGTCAGCATTTTAAACAAATGTTGTTGGACGAAGAAAAACGTAATAAACATGTGTACGCCAATTTATGGACAGCCATGCAACCGCTGATTGCGGATGATAATCACGCGGGTTTAGCCGGTTTGGAGGATGCGTTGGATGAAGAAGAATAGCGAACACCATCCGATTCAAGGCGCTTTATTTAAAGGTTTAGTGCGCGTTTTATCTTGGCTGCCGCTTAAATGGAGCCAGCGTTTAGGCGCGGCGATGGGTTGGTTATTATGGCGACTGCCCAACTCGGCCAAACGCGTGTCGATTAAAAATATCGACATCGCGTTTCCCAATTTATCCAGCGAAGCCCGCGCATTGTTAGTCAAACAAAGCTTAATCGAAACTGGTAAAACCGCCGCCGAATTAGGTGCGATTTGGTGTTGGCCCCAGGCGAAAAAACTCGCTTTAATTAAACGTGTCGAAGGCGCAGATCGGCTTGCCGAAGCGGTCGCACAAGGCAAAGGTGTGATGGTGTTATCGCCTCACGTGGGTTGCTGGGAAATCATTGGGCATTATCTAGCCGAACATTATCCAACCACGATTTTATATCGGCCACCACGCATTGGTTCGCTTGATACATTTATGCGTCAAGCCCGTCAATCCAGCGGCGTGAAATTACAGCCAACTGATATGTCCGGCGTCAAAGGGTTGCGAAAAGCTCTGAAAAACGGGGAAGTGGTCGGGATCTTGCCGGATCAAGATCCGGGCAAAAGTGGCGGTGTAGTCGCGCCGTTTTTTGGTCATCCGGCAAATACCATGGTGTTGGTGTCGAAACTCGCGCAGAAATCGGCTTGTCCGGTGTTTTATATTCTGGCTGAACGCTTACCGCAAGCCCAAGGTTATGTCATACACTTACTGGATGCGCCCGCCGACGTCGCATCCGTCGATGAAAAACAAGCAACCAGCGCCTTAAATCACGGTGTCGAAACCTGCGTGCGCCAAGTACCCAGCCAATACCAATGGTCATACAAACGCTATAAAAACCTACCCAAAGACTACGAGCGAGTTTACTAACCAGCAGGCCTGGTGGTTAGTGGGCTTCGTCCCAGTTTAAGCCTTGTCCTATCTCGACAATTAACGGCACATCCAGTTTCATCGCGGCTTCCATTAATTGTTTGATATGGGCTTTGACCGCTTCTACTTGATCGGCCTTGACTTCAAATACCAATTCATCGTGAACCTGCATTAACATGCGAATATCAAATTCGCCTTTGTCTATCCACTCATCCAGCGCAATCATGGCGCGTTTAATAATATCCGCCGCCGTGCCTTGCATGGGGGCGTTGATCGCGGTGCGTTCGGCGTACTGACGAAGCTGGCCGTTACGCGCATTAATATCTGGCAAATACAAACGACGACCCGCTAGGGTTTCAACATAACCGTGATATTTGGCATCGGCTTTGGTGGTGTTCATATAAGTTTTAACGCCCGGATACCGATCAAAATATCGATCAATATAAGCCTGCGCCAACCCACGATTTACGCCCAGTTGATTAGCTAAGCCAAATGCCGACATGCCATAAATCAAACCAAAGTTCACCGCTTTGGCACTACGACGTTGTTCGGTGGTGACGTCATCCAGCGTGGCATCAAAAATCTCGGCGGCGGTGGCTTTGTGAATATCTTTACCTTCGGCAAACGCGGTGAGCAGGCCGGGGTCTTCACTCAAATGCGCCATAATGCGCAACTCGATTTGCGAGTAGTCGGCCGCGAGCAACACATAACCAGGCCTGGCGATAAAGGCTTGGCGAATTCGACGACCTTCGGCGGTGCGGATCGGAATGTTTTGTAAGTTCGGATCGGTGGATGAAAGCCGCCCAGTGGAGGCGACCGCTTGTTGATAAGAGGTGTGAACTCGTCCGGTTTCGGGGTGAATCTGCTTGGGCAAGGCATCCGTATAGGTGGATTTGAGTTTCGCCATGGTGCGATGCTGCATAATCAATTTAGGCAGTTCGTGACCCTGTTCGGCCAGCTCGGCTAAAATCGGTTCCGCTGTTGAAGGCTGGCCTTTTGGGGTCTTTTTAATTACTGGCAAATCGAGTTTTTCAAACAGAATTTCTTGTAGTTGTTTAGGCGAGCCCAGGTTAAACTCCTGCCCGGCTACGCGATAGGCGGCTTCTTCAATAGTTTGGATTTTCTCGGCCAGCTCATTGCTCTGAATTTTTAACAGGTCTTTATCCACTAGCATGCCGTGGCGTTCCATCTTCGCCAAAATAGGCAACAACGGCATTTCAATTTCACGGAAAACATCCATTAACTGAGTTTCTGTTTGCAGTTTCGGCCACAGGGTTTGGTGTAAACGTAATGTAATATCCGCATCTTCCGCCGCATAAGGGCTGGCGGTGTCGAGTTCGATTTGGTTAAAGGTCTTTTGCGCGCGACCCGTACCGGCGACGTCTTTAAATTTAATTGTGGTTTTTTGCAGATAAAACTCGGCCAAATCGTCCATGTTATGGCGTGTGGCGACGCTGTTTAAAACATAAGATTCCAACATGGTATCAAAACCAATGCCTTGTAAAGTAATGCCATGGTTTTTGAAAATATGCCAATCGTATTTAATGTTCTGGCCGACTTTAATCACATCTTTTGATTCAAGCAACGGCTTTAAAACTTGCAGTGTTCGCTCGAAATCTAACTGAGTGGGCACGCCTTCATAATCGTGGCGTAAAGGCAGATAAGCCGCTTCAACCAGGCCTGGTTGTGGCTCAACCGCAAAACTAATGCCCACCATTTGAGCCAACATAGGTTCAAGTGCGGTGGTTTCGGTATCAATCGCAAACACGTCAGCGGCTTTGAGTTTGCCCAACCAGTTATCAAATTGCTCGCGCGTTAAAATGGTTTCATAATCTGCGCTATCCGCTATCACACCTTTTACGGCTTCAACTGGCTTAGAGGCGGGCGCGGTTTGTTGCGTAGGTGTAGATTTAGCATGATGGTTTACCTGGCGAGTAAACGGCATTTTGCCGTCTTCAAGCTGACCTAACCAGTTTTTAAACTCGTATTCGGCAAACAGGGTTTTAAGCGCCTCCACATCCGGTTCTTGGCGCGCCAAATCCGGCAGGTTAATCGGCAGATCACAATCGGTTCGAATCGTGGTGAGTTGGCGCGACAGGTCTAAATGCGGAATATGTTCACGTAAAGTTTCGCCAATTTTTCCTTTAATTTCGTCGGCATGCGCGACCAGATTATCCATCGTGCCATAGGCATCTAACCATTTCACCGCGGTTTTAGGACCACACTTTGGAATGCCGGGAATGTTGTCTGAGGTGTCGCCCATTAACGCCAGATAATCAATAATCTGATCCGGGCGAATGCCAAACTTTTCCACCACCTTATCCGGCGTCATCAAAGTATTGTTCATGGTGTTAATTAAGGTAATGTGTTCATTCACCAACTGCGCCATGTCTTTATCGCCGGTGGAAATCAGTGCATCACGTTTGGCTTCAGTCGCCTGCACCGCCAGCGTGCCGATCACGTCATCGGCTTCCACGCCTTCAATCACCAATAAAGGCAAACCTAAGGCTTTGACGATTTGATGAATCGGCTCAATTTGCACCCGTAACTCATCCGGCATGGGCGGGCGATGCGCTTTATATTCGGCATACAAATCGTTACGGAAGGTTTTGCCCTTGGCATCAAACACCACCGCCATATGTTCAGGCTGATAAGTCTCCAGCAACTTGCCAATCATATTGGTCACGCCATAAATCGCCCCAGTTGGATGGCCTTCACGATTAGTGAGCGGCGGCATCGCGTGAAACGCGCGGAACAAATAAGACGAACCATCAACAAGAACAATCGGGCTTTGAGACATGTGAAACCTTAATAAC
>NZ_JACUTY010000091.1 GCF_014859555.1 Thiomicrospira sp.
GTTTGTATTAACTTGTGAGTTTCTCGGCGCTTTTACCGTCGTCATTCAGGCCAGGAGTCGATTGAACTGACTGTTCGCCGGTCGAAATACGTTCCCACTTGGCTTGTTGGGTAAACACCACATCCATCGCCACATAAGGAAACTGCTTGCGAAACCCTTGATACAAGGCTTCGCGCACTTCGTCTTGGGCTTCAATGCTGTCTAACGGCGTGTCGGAACGCACCGTAAAATAGACGTGAACCAATAAAAACCGCCCGGTCATCACCAAGCGTAAATGATACCCCTTATGCACGGCAGAACTCACTAAAGAGTCGATCATTTCACGAATTTTATCTTCAATGTCTTCGCCCGGGTGTTTGCCGACAATCTCGTTCCAAGCATCACGGATAATGCTTAAAGGCACCACCAAAATTAACGCGACTAAAACAATAACCATAACTGGGTCAAAATACGGCACCCAGTGCGCGTATTGGCCATCTTGCATAACATAAGCCGCGATAAACACTAACAACATGGCCGCCGAAATATAACCGTCCACCAACCAGTTTTTCGCGTCCACCAAAGCCAAAGGCGAATGCGCACGCTCGCCCCAATGTTTGACCATAGCGGCACTCACAAAACAGCCAACCGTCGCCAAAATCGCGTAAAAAATTGCCATGTCTAAAATCACGGCTTTGCCGCCACCGTACATGGATGCAAACGCGTTAAACAACGCAATGGTTAACAAGGTGATAATCATCAAACCTTTTGCCATATTGATCATAGGTTCGTACATCCAGTAACCAAACGGATATTCGTCGTTACTGGGTTTCATTACCAACTTGGATACCCGCAAAGTGAGCAAGGCGATCAATAAATGGATAAAGGAATACAAGCCATCCAACATGATGGCGTCGGAAAAACTGACGATCGCAAAGCCGACCCCAATCACCACCATAAACACATTGCCCCAAACCGAAAAATCCAACGCGCGTTTTTCCAGTTTGATTAACTGCGCTTGTTTTGACGCCGACATGCTGACTCCTGTTAAGCCAAAGTTAAGGTTTAAAATTTAGTGCGTTTAAAAAGGTTTAACAACCACGAAAATAAGAATCGCTAAGGTGATGACCAACGGAATTTCGTTCGCCCAGCGATAATAAACACCCGAATGATCTAAGTGCCCAGCTTGCATTTCGATGACACGTTTACGCGCCCAAAAATGATACGCAATCAATAACGCAACCATTAATAATTTAGCGTGTAACCAACCACCGCTGATACCAAAACCCAGCCACAACCAAAAGCCAGTCACCAAGGTCAAAACCATCATAATACTCATGAAATTCCACAGCTTACGACCCATTATGGCTAAGCGATCGACTTGTTGACCGGCTTTTTTGCCTTCGACAAAATGCACAAAAATGCGAGGTAGATAAAAAATACCCGCCATCCACGACATCATAAATAACAAGTGAAAAACCTTAACCCATAAATACAACATAAACCGACCTCAAATTGTGTTTTTTACCTAAATACGTCCCAAAATCCGATCACGAATCGGTATCATGGCGCATGAAAATCAATATTCTAACTCTAATTAAGGACACCGAATGAAAATCGAACAAGATAAAATCGCCCAAATCGAATACACCCTAACTAACTCTGCCGGTGACGTTATGGATAAATCCAATGGCCAGCCTTTGGCTTATTTACATGGTCACCACAACCTAATTCCAGGGTTAGAAGCCGAACTACTAGGCAAAGCGGTAGGCGACAAGTTCACCGCGACCATTGCGGCGGTAGATGCGTATGGCGAAAAATACGAGGATATGATCCAGCAAGTGCCAAGCAACCTATTCCAAGGTGTCGAAAAAATTGAAGTCGGCATGCGCTTTGAAGCCCAGTCTGATCAAGGTATGCAATCAGTTGAAATCGTTGCAATTGACGGCGACCAGGTAACGGTTGATGCCAACCACCCACTTGCCGGTCAGGATTTAACTTTTGAAGTTGAAGTCGTTGGTATTCGTGATGCGTCTGCAGAAGAACTAGAGCACGGCCACGCGCACGGTGCTGGCGGTCATCACCACTAAGTTTGACCCGCTCAAATCACCAGGCACCAGGCCTGGTGGTTATCTAGATTAACAAATCAAAAACCCAAAACACCAAACCCTACTTACGATTCCGCCTAGTGCGCGCTTTACGCTCCGCATCGTAAATCTCTTTTAAACGTGCTTTCTCGGCTGCTTCCGCTTCCGCTCTGGCGACTTCAATTTGCGTCATCTCCGGCGTTTCTAACGTAATTGGACCTAATTTGCCATCACGCAATTCGGTAATTAAAATCCGGCTGACCTTATCCCAATCCACCGAACCGCCCTTTTGCATACAGCCGCGTTTTTTGCCAATCAGCGCCAACAACTCTTCGTCGTGCTCAGGCAATTCATCCAATTTATAACGTTCTTTCAACGCATCTGGGTAGTGTTTCAACAGATAATCGGCGGCAAACAAAGTGATGTCGATAAAATCAAACGCCGTGTCTTTAATCGCGCCGGTAATCGCCAAACGATTGCCACATTCTGGTGGCGTTAACTTAGGCCACAAAAACCCAGGCGTATCAGTCAGGGTCATATTGTTAGCTAACTTAATACGTTGCTGAGACTTGGTCACCCCCGCCTCGTTGCCGGTTCGAGCAATCGTGCGGCCAGCTAAAGTATTAATCATGGTGGATTTACCCACATTCGGAATCCCCATAATCATCGCGCGGCCACCACGAATTGCCAAATCACGATTGCCCATTAACTGCTCACACAGTTTCAATAAGCTTTTAATATGTTCGGGATGTTGCGACGTCATCGGCAGCGCACGCACGCCCTTCTGCTGCTCAAAATGCTCAACCCACATTTGAGTAATGGCCGGATCAGCCAAATCGGCTTTATTCAGCACCTTAATGCAAGGCGTTTCGCCACGCAGCCCGTTCACCAACGGGTTTTCACTCGAAAACGGAATGCGCGCATCCAGCAACTCAATAATCACATCCACCTGCGGCATCACCTCAGCAATGTCTTTACGCGCCTTGTGCATGTGTCCAGGAAACCAATTTATCGCCATTTGTTTGTTCTCATTTATTTTTGAACCACAGAGACACGAAGTCACGAAGGTTTTTAGAGTGTAAAGTTAATTTAATGTGCCGATCTTTTACGAGGCGCCACTTAGTTTTGCGCGTTTGAAATTCAAAAATCAAACTAATTATCAAAACACATCGCTGTGTGACCCGATGCGAGCAAGCTGTAAACTGTCAGCATGAATTCGATAAATTAGAACGAGATCAGGCTTAATGTGGCAATCCCGAAAACCCAGCCAATTCCCAGCGAGAGGATGGTCTACATTTTTTGAGGAAAGTGTTTCGCCTCGCTGAAGCTGGGAGATGATATTCCCGACTTCGACTATGTCAGGAATGGGCATTTTAGCTATTTTTTTGAAGTCTTTCTTAAATTGTGTCGAGTATTCAAGGCTAAGCATTGCCTAGCTTGCCCTCGGTCAACTCGTCCAACATCGCACCCACCGACTCGCTTTTATGACCCAGGCCTTGGGTTAATTCTTGAATAGCCGCAATGGTTGTTTCATTTGGCTGGCGCGCTTTAAGCTCAAAAGGGATACCGCCATAATTGATAACGGCCCGAGCGAAAAGTTTGATCGCTTGAGAAGGACTCAATCCAACCTCATCACAAACATGGCTGAATGCGACTTTTGTATCGTGATCTATACGCGCACTAAGCATTTCACTTTTCATACATTGTGCTCCATATGTAATGCATTTGATGCGAATTGTAACACAGGGTTAATATGAAATAATGACAATCACCACCAGGCCTGGTGGTGACTCAAACCCAATTCTCAAGCTTTAAACCCGACACGCGTTCAAATTCTTTAATATTATTGCTCACCAATATTAGCCCTTGGCTTCGAGCGTGTCCGGCGATCATCATGCTTCTCGGCGCTGATGCGGCTCTTGATTGCGCTCATTCATAAAGTCTTCACTGACCCCTTCTAAATCAAACCAATCATCCCAACTCTGCTCAAGCGGTGTGGTGCGGGTTTTACCAATTGCCGTAATCACAACCTGCTTGATACTTTCCTACAATGCAACCGACTTTGGCAAACGCACCGCCTGAGATTGATTATTTTTAAATACGGTCGTTGTAATCGCAGTCATAACACACTCCTTGTATATCCAGAACGGTTATAAATATTAATCAATGCCATCAAGCAAATCATATTTCTGTAGAAAACTTGAATC
>NZ_JACUTY010000025.1 GCF_014859555.1 Thiomicrospira sp.
GGGCGCGCGGCTAATTGAAGTCATCTAATTTGACGGCATGCCATTAAACGCGAGTTAACAAACCTGACCGCAAGCATAGCCTGACGCCCAAGCCCATTGAAAATTGAACCCGCCCAAATGCCCGGTCACGTCCAGCACTTCGCCAATAAAATATAAACCGGATTGTTTAGTCGACTCAAAGGTTTTGGATGACACTTCATTTGTGTCAACGCCCCCTAAAGACACTTCAGCTTTGTCATAACCCGCCGTATCTTCGGGATACAGACGCCACTGAGTTAAACCTAACGCGTAATCCTGTAATTCTTTATCGGTACATTCAGCTAAGGCTTTGTCCAGCGGGTATTTCGTTAACCAAGCCTGGCTAAAACGTTTGGTGCTTAGCTGGCTTAACCACTTGCTAAGGCTCAGCGATTGCGCCTTAAGCTGCTTTAGCTCGGCCAATACGTCATTATCAGGAAATAAATTTATCTCAATTGGCTGGCCAGGTTGCCAATAGTTTGAGGCTTGCAACACCACCGGACCACTTAAACCATGATGGGTCACCAACATGGCCTCGCGAAATGTGTAGCCAGCGATGCGAATTTCAACGTCCATACTTAGGCCACTTAAGTCACTAAACCAATCTTTCCAACTGGATTTAAAAACCAGAGGCACCAGGCCTGGTCGGCATGGCATAACATTTAAACCAAATTGGCGAGCGATTTGATGACCAAAGTCCGTAGCTTTTAGCTTGGGATAAGCCAACCCGCCGGTCGCCACCACCAGCGATTGTGCGACATAATCGCCTTCAGATGTCTGGATAATAAAGCCGCCATCGGCTTGCGCTTTAACTTGACTAACACGCGTATTAAGCTGAATGTCTGCACCCGCCCAGTCGCACTCTTGACGCAACATTTGAATGATCTGACCTGCACCTTGTAACGTAAATAACTGGCCATGCGTTCGTTCTTCATAATCAATGGCATGGCGCTCAACCAATTCAATAAACTGATTTGACGAGTAACGGGCTAAAGCCGATTTAACAAAGTGGGGATTCTGGGTAATGTAATGTTCAGGCTTTACATTTAGATTGGTAAAGTTACATTTACCACCGCCGGATATGCGGATTTTAGCTGCGGCTTTGGGAGCATGATCAAGCACAAGCACTTGACGACCTCGGTAACCCGCCTGAGCCGCACACATCAAGCCGGCGGCGCCCGCGCCCACAATCACCGCATCATATTGTTTCATTTAAATGGGTTCCCAAGCCTGTTGGCGTTTATTCACTTCATCCATTATTACTTTTAAGCCAACTTCTGCCAGTTGCGGTTCACCCTCCACACCGAGTTCGATAGTGCGACGACCTTCCGCCGAAATATGCGGCAAGCTGAATAAACGAAGGTTCGGATATTGACCTTCAAAGGCTTCCATAAACTCAACCCATTCTGATTCCGCGCCATCCAATAAGCGAATCGCTTTTTCAACTTTTGGCGTTTGGTTGGCTTGTGCATAATAAGTATCCAGCACCCATTCCATCATAGGTTGCGTCATTTGAGGGAAACCCGGCATAAAATAATGCTGCTGAATCGAAAAGCCCGGCACACGGTTAAAGTCGTTCGGAATAATCGCCGAACCTTCTGGAAACTCGGCCATACGTATACGCTGTGGATAAGCTTGCTCACCAAATTGGGCCTCAATTTCGGCGACGGCTTGGGGGTGCAATTGTAACGCAACACCTAAAGCTTTAGCCGCACTTTGGCGTGTGCGATCATCAGGGGTTGCACCAATCCCGCCACTGCAAAATACGACATCACCACTCGCAAAGGTTTGTTTTAAAGTATCGACAAGCAGACTAGCTTCATCGCCCAAAATTCGCACCCAGCTCAAGGCGAAACCTCTTGGCTTTAAAAGTGCATTTAAGTTAGCCAAGTGGCGATCCTGACGTTTTGACGACAGGATTTCATCACCAATAATGATTAAACCAAACCGTATATTTTGCGCCATAATTACGTCCTTTGAATCTAAATACGTGGTGACACGCTTTAATAAAGCCATATCATAGAGGTTTTATGATGGCTTGCAACAAACTTGCTTAGCCTGCATTAAAGAATGAAACCGCGTTAGTTAACTTTTAACTCATCATACTTAAGGGCTTCTTAAGTTAAAACTTATGTTAAATCATGAATCTTAAGTAAAAACCCCGTTTTCAGTTGACTCCATGTTTGGAGTCTTACAGAATGTCTAATTTGAACATTGCCTGCTTATCGGGGGATCGCTTGTCCTACTTCAAACACTTAGTTAGATGGCTTTGCCTTTCTTGGGTATTGGGAAGTAGCCAGCCGTTATTAGCAGAACAAGCGCCTCATTTCCAAAACACGATTAATGTTGGTGTTTTAGCTTTTCGCTCAGCTGAGCAAACCGAACACCGCTGGCAGCCGCTCATCCACTATCTAAATCAGCAATTACCTGAATATGATTGGCAAATCAAGGTGTATTATTTTGAAGATTTCAATCGTGCCGCAGCCGATCAAACATTGCATTATGTATTAACTAACCCTCAACACTTTGTTCTGCTCAAAAATCAATTCTCGTTAAAGCCGCTATTAACCTTAATGCCCCTAGCGGAAGGCATACCGGTAACCGAGTTTGGCGGGGTTATTTTTACACGGGCGAATGCCAATGGCATTAACCAGCTATCTGATATTGGTGAACGCACTACTGCGGCTACTTTTCCACACTCCTTCGGTGGTTATTTAATGCAACGTTGGGAAATGTATAAACAAGATACCCGCCCCAAACAAGTGTTATTTACCGGTATGCCACACGACAATGTAGTTAAAGCGGTCTTAAACAACGAAGCTGATGTTGGCTTTGTCCGCACTGGGGTGCTGGAATCTATGATTAAAGAAGGAAGCTTGAGCTGGAATCAAATCAAGCTGATTCAGCCCAGCACCACTAGTCGTTTCCCTCAAGTTCATTCTACCGAGCTTTATCCTGAGTGGCCCTTTGCCGCCAGCGCCAACAGCGATGCCGATCTCAATAAAAAACTCAGCCTAACTTTGCTTAATTTATCCGCCGACCACCCAGTGGCAAAACATGCCGAAATTTATGGTTTTTCACCACCAGGAAATTATCAAGCGATTGAAGCGGTGATGTTACGCCTAGATGTTTTGCCGCGTGATGATTTTGGCTGGCGAGATATTGTTCAACGCTATGGAAACCGCATTTTGCTAGCTATGCTGTTTATTGGCAGCTTACTGTTAGTGCTTAGTGGTTTTTTGGTTTATTACAATCGGCGTGCCAATCGCATCGCCTATGATTACGCACAGCTTAACCAACAATTACAATCGGTCAATCAGAACCTAGAAGGCTTAGTGGAGCGGCGCACACATGATTTACTAGAAAGTGAGCAGCGCTTTCGTCAAATGTTTGAAAAGCATGCTTCACCCATGCTATTGATTGACCCCCCAAGCGGCGAGATTATCGATGCCAATCAAGCCGCCGCCGAATTTTATGGCTATAAAATTGAGCAACTGACTCACATGAGTATCAGCCAAATCAATACACTTAGCGAACCAGAAGTCGCTAAAGAGCGTACTTTAGCGGCCATACAAAAACGCAATTATTTTGTCTTCACTCACCAATTGGCTAACGGAGAGCAGCGATATGTGGATGTGCATTCATCGCCGGTGGTTATTGGCGGCAAGACTCGCTTGTTTTCGATTATTCATGACAGCACCTCACGCATTCAGTTTGAAGAACGCCTTAAACTTCACGACACCGCGTTAAACTATGCGGCTAATGCAATTGCCATCACCGATCAACAGGGTGTCATTATTTGGGCTAATAAAGCCTATAGCCGTCTCACGGGCTACAGCTCAGAAGAAA
Organism: Thiomicrospira sp.; assembly: GCF_014859555.1. GTDB lineage: Bacteria > Pseudomonadota > Gammaproteobacteria > Thiomicrospirales > Thiomicrospiraceae > Thiomicrospira. Next base: position 3,868 of record NZ_JACUTY010000025.1, read on the forward strand.
TTACCGGCAAACTGCTCTACCCTCCTGATGATGTTAACGATCACGATAAGGCCCTGTATGTGCAAATTCAGCACGTTGTCCGCCAAGGGCAAGTTTGGCATGGTGTATTACAACAAACACATAAAAATGGTGACCTTTATTATGAAGAAGTCACCATCACGCCGGTTAGAGACCAGCAGCGTCAAATTAGTAACTTTGTTGCGGTGGTGCAAGACATCACCGAGCGCCGTTTAGCCGAACAGCAGATTCAAAACTTAGCGTTTTTTGATCCTTTAACTAATTTGCCCAACCGTCGCTTATTAATTGACCGCTTAGAAACCGTAATGGCTTTAACCGATCGCCGCCAATTTCATGCCGCTTTGATTTTTCTCGATTTAGATCATTTTAAAGTCCTAAATGATAGTTACGGACACCACATAGGTGATCGCTTGCTAGTGGATGTCGCCAAGCGGATTAAAAGCTGCCTTCGTAGTGGTGATACGGTCGCTCGATTTGGTGGCGATGAGTTTGTTATTTTATTAACGGAGCTGGATCAAGAACCAGTCAAAGCCGCCCAACAAGCCAAGTATGTGGCTGAAAAAATGCGTGAGGCACTCGGGCAGGTTTATTTTATTGAAATAGACAACGAAACCAATAAAATTGAATACACCATCAGTGCCAGCATGGGCATCACCATTTTTCAAGGTCACGATAAATCACTTGAAGATTTGCTTAAATGGTCGGATATGGCGATGTACCAAGCTAAAGCCTCTGGACGCAATGAAGTTCGACTATTTGACCCAGCAATGCAAACCCAGCTAGATGAGCGTGCAAGCTTAGAGCAGGACCTGCGTAAAGCCATTGAGCAACATCAGCTCGAGCTGTATTATCAGCCACAAGTGGATGTGCAGCAACGTATTTTAGGGGCCGAAGCCTTGCTGCGTTGGCAACACCCAGAACGTGGGTTTGTATCACCAGGCCTGTTTATCCCGCTCGCAGAAGAAACTGGATTGATTTTAAACCTGGGTAATTGGGTGCTAGAAACGGCCTGTAAACAACTGGCTGAATGGCGCCATGATCCCAAACTGTGTTTAATTCAATTAGCTGTAAACATCAGCGCTAAGCAACTGCGTCATCCGCAATTTGTCGAACAGATTCAAATCCTTGTTAAACAATATGAAATCAATCCACTGATGTTAAAACTCGAATTAACCGAAAGCGTGTTACTCAGTAATCGAGAAGACTCAATTGCCAAAATGAACGCGTTACGTTTATTGGGTATTCAATTCTCGATGGATGATTTTGGTACTGGCTACTCTTCGCTAGCTTATCTTAAGCAATTACCCTTATCGCAAATTAAGATAGATCAATCCTTTATCTATGATTTAGTACATGATCAAATGGATGCGGTGATGGTGCAGGCGATTATGACGCTCGGTCAGAAGTTTAATATGAGCGTGATTGCCGAAGGGGTTGAAAACCAACAGCAGTTTGATATTTTATGCGGCTATAAGTGTGAATTTTTCCAAGGCTATCTGTTTGGTCGCCCAGTACCGATTGAGCACTTTAAACAGCTAGTTTTGTCGGCCTAGAAGAGCTTGATCGGCACCATAAAAAAGCCCTAGTTAAATTAGCTCAACTAGGGCTTCAGTAGTATCAACCAGGGGTTAATCGAGGTGCCTATTATTTGGTTTCGGTCGGTTTAAATACATGATAAAAGCGAATTATTGGATACATCCAAACCAGTGAAGCCAGACTATATCCGGTCGCCATAATAAACAGCAGAACCCAATCGAGCCAATAACCCATTAAAAACAGACTAGATCCTGTCAGCCAAGGAATCGTTAAGAAAAGTAACACAAACATTACGCCAAAACCCATTAACGTTTGCTCAACCAGCTTAGATTGAAAAAACCGACCTTTTTGCGTCCAAGCTACATTATTCAAGCCTAATGCACCTATTATATAAATTGTGATTACGAACCAATGAGCTTGAGCGTAGCCCAGTAAAATAAAAAATGTTAAATTCAATTCACTCATTTACACGTTACCCTTCAACATTTGTAAATAGGTGGGTTTAAGTAATTGCTCCTTCATCACCCAGCCCAGCCATGATTCCTTATAAGGATCAATAAACGGAAAGGTCGATACTAAGGTGCCGTTGTAATCAAACTCAATCAACATCGCCGCACCAAACTTAGTTAATAAAGGACAAGAGGTATAGCCATTAAAGCTAGCAGTAGGTTCCTCGTTCGCGATTACCGCTAATAGGTTTTCAACCACAATCGGTACCGACATTTTTACGGTCGCCGCGGTTTTACCGCGCGATGTGCCATTCACATCACCACAACCAAATACATTTGAATACTTAACGTGCTGCAACGTATCTTTATCAACGGCTAACCAACCCCGCATATTACCTTCTTGCCATGCAAGATCGGAATAGCGAACCGAAGATGGTGCACGCATGGGTGGCACCACATGTAATAAATCATAATCTTGTGTAAATATCTGGCCGTCGGCTTTTTTAAAGCTGGCTTTGCGCGCACCGATATCAACCGCGCTCAGCTCGGTCTCAAGGCCAACCTGCATACCATCTTCTTTAAATCGATCAAGAATAAACTGGTTAAACCAAGGCAAACCAAACACATTTTGATTGGCGGAATAGAAATTTAAATTGGCCTGACCAAATCCACCATTTTGCTTTAAGCGATCAATGGTTAAAAACGCCATTTGAAGCGGCACACCAGCACAGCGAACTGGCGTGCTCGGCAAGGTGAAAATTGCATCACCACCAGTTTGAGAATATTGTTTAATCGCATTCCAGCTTAACGCCGCCACGTCTGGGCTATGATAAACACTGGCTAAACCATTTTGACCAAACGCTTCAATATCCAGGCCTTCGATTGAACGATAGTTATATTCAACCCCCGACGCCACAATCAAATAATCATATTCAATTTGGCGGCCGGTATCTGTTTCAACTCGGTTTACTTCGGGATTAAAGTTAATCACCATTTCTTTAACCCAGTCGACTTGGCTGGGCAAAAATCGGCTATTACGATCTAGCACCTTACTTTTTGGCCAAGCACCGGTGGCCACCAAAGTTAACCCGGGCCAGTAATAGTGGGTTTCTTTTCGATCAACGATAATAATTTTTGCGTTTTTTAGCGCTCGAGATAACCGATTAGCAAGGCTAATTCCTGCCGCTCCACTACCTACAATAACAATCCTGACAGATGACTCGTTTGCTCGGACGTTAATCGCATTCAAACTCGATGCGGCGGCTAACGCGGTCGCACCGCCGACTAGAAACTTACGTCGACCTATCGTCGACACTTTATACATGCTTGTCATGCTGATCCTATCAAACTGTCTCAATTCAAAATAAGCTTAATTCTCGTTGATAAGTAAGGCTTAGAAGGTTAGTTCGATTCCAACGTGCCAACCGTCTTCCAGGTCATAATCCGGCGTATCATTTTTGATTGAGAAGTAACGGTAACCGACGAAACCATTTAGGTTTCTTAATAACTGAATTTGGCCGCGTAAACTGTACTCTTCCATCGAGTTGCCATCGCCAAATGTGATAATCTGGGGACTGTTTAAATACTCACCCACTATCGCAGAGGGAACCGGTGTCGGCAACCAATAACGCGCATAAATACCCAACATTACACCATAGGTGTTTTGGTCTCTACTATCCAGTGAAGCGAGTGCGGCTTTCGCTCGAAAACCAACATCTAAGTTCGGATCAAACGTGCCTTTATTTGTGTACAAAATGGACGTATCGACCAGATAGTCTTTATTTTCGTTGTACTGAAAACCCGCTTCAAAACGATAAATTTCTTGCATCCATTCAGTTTCACTTAACATGCCAATACGAGCACTTTCATCGGCAAGTTTAACACTCAAGCCTACTTGATTGGCTGCAACGGATGTTGTGACTAAACACGCTAAACTTAATGCTGCCGCTTTGACCATCTTTTTCATTTTTTTATGTAACCTTTAATATTTTGATTCAATTGAATTTTGTAAACGGTCACCCGTTTTTGATAAGGACTCAAACATGGTTTGAGTCCAGTCTAGCCCAGCCGAAACCCACTCGCGAGCATCGAACCAATTAAACATCACGGCTAGAGACAACACCGCTAATATAATCAGCAGTGTAAATAAGCGTCCAAACATAATTAAGCCTCTCCTGCGAAGTCGGCTCTTTATGGAGCCTGTCTTTCCTGCACTTTTTGTAGTCGATTGATAGCCGACCAAACTTGTTTATTTTTTTGAGTGTTTTCAAGCTGCCAGTTTAATTCATAGTTTGCGACGCGACGCAGCTCGGTGCGCTCAATATCGAGTTGAATTTTACCCGATAATATAAAGTCCGCCTGACTTTTATTATCCTGCACCAATTTTACTTTTCCCGACTCTAATAACAGTCTTTCGAGTGTGCGTTTAAAATCGGTACGTGCCAAAATTTCGCCGGTATGGTTTTCAATTTCACCCACCATTAAAGTAGGCTGGGTCGCATGACGTTGCTCAAAATTAGACAGCCAATTAAATTCAAACATCTCAGCCACCAGGCCTGGTGCTAAGCCATCAAACTCAATTAAGGTTAACCCCGTGCCTTCGTTAAAGCCTACTGGCTCAGCTTTCTGAACGGGTTTCTGTGCACAACCCACTAATAAAGCTAAGCTCACTAAAATAACCCAATGCTTCATAATGCCCCCTTGGAGTTTTCTCCGCTTTGATCACTTTATATAAGAATTAGCTGAATTTTAACACAAAAAGCCTTCAACCCTTTTCAACAATCAAATCGGCCCGTGACGTCTCCACTCGCGAATTTTAAATCGAGCTGGATGTGTAGCGACATATAGTGAAGGCACTACGGGTAAATCCTGCCCCATCACGTCAGCCCGAATAATTTTAGCCGCTAAAAAAACCGACATTAAGCCACGTGCACCATGACCATTGGAGATGTATAAACCGCGTTGATAACATTGGGGCGGGTATTTAAACAGCGCCTGAGTATGCGACTGACTTAAATAAGCCGATTCAAGCCAGTCTGAATCCACCAGCCCACCAATAACTGGTAAATGATCGGGCGTAGTTGGACGAAACCCGACTCGACCTGTCACCGCTTGTGCTTTTACATCTAACCAATCGGGCAAGCTACTCGCCACCGAGTCTAAATTAAATTGATGACCTTGCACACTGACTTGCGGATCCAGGCTGGGGGCTTCAAACGTCGCGCCGGTTACCGCCAAACCGTTAGGCGCTGGCGCTGAATAACCCCGATGACTAACGGCGCGTTTAAGCGACCAGGCCTGGTGGTTTGGGTTAAGATGTGTAACCTGACCTTTTAATGGCCTAATCGGCAAGGTTTTGTCTAGAGTTGGTAAGGCGCCTTCCGCTAACACCACCATATCGGCCTGCCAAATTTTGTTTTGCGTATGTAGGTTCCAAATAGGGTGAGCGTTATGCTCTTGAGTGCGGCGGCTTAAAGCTTGAGCTTGCTGCTCGTAAACCACCTCTATATTGTTGTGATCCAAACAACAGGCCACAACCGAAGGCGGATTTAACCAGCCAGCTTGTGGAAAAAACAAGCCGGCTTGTGATACCTTGCCACCTAATAATTTACTAGCTTGATCAGGCTCTACCCAATGTGCAAACGCATGTGGCAAACCCACCCGATTCAGTGCCTCTTGCATACGTTGATGGTTTTTTTGATCCACGGCCAAATGCACCAAACCATTTAATTTACCTGCCAGTTTATTCGCCTCTAACCAAGGCTTAACTCGCGCCAAAGTCGCTTCAAAACCTTGCAAATACCACTGGCTGCGTAGATTCCAATCTGCCGTAACTAAAGGATGCAACGCACCGGCTAAATTACCCGACGCGCCATCTGCCGGCTTTTTATTGGTCTCAATAACGCGAACAGTCCAACCGGCTTCAGCAAGCTCATAAGCCACACTTGCGCCCGCTAATCCGGCACCAACAACAATCGCACTTCCCGGTTTTTTTAAAGCCAATGGCCGATCAAACCAGGGAGCCTTAGAGCTAAATCGTCTTTCACCTTTGAGCTGGGCAATCAAACCCGTATCAACATGGTTACTCTGAACATGAAATCCAGACTTTTCGAACGTTCGCACCCATTTCTCATCCTGATACAAGGTGGCTAACTGGGTATTTTTTTGACTTTGGCGGCGCAACTGCGTCATAAAGGCCGGACTTCCAAACAAGGTGTTGTCAGGCTTTGTATTGGGCTGCAAAACCCAGGCATCGACTTTTATATCTAGATCGGTCACACCTTGTAATAGATCACCGAAAAACAGGCTCAATTCAATCTGCCCATCCAGCAAACTCACCTGATGCCAACCAGGCAATGCATTCGGAAGCTGAGCGCTGAGTTCTTTAAGTAATGCATCGTTTGTATCTTCTGATCTTAGGCGAACAGGTGCATCTAACCGCTCAATTAAAAGCGGCGGCGTTTCGAGTATAAAATAATGCAATTTCGCATGCTTATTGGACAAGGCCTGCCACCGTGCCGCCACGTCTAAAAACAATGCCAGATCAGTGAAGCCAACTTCCGCAAAAGTGAATGAATTAGCATGGTGAAACCGTGCTTGAATAGCCAGCTTCTCTAACCAAGTTTGAGCTTGATTCATCGACATAAACCTACTAGTTGGCCGCGCTGAAAAAGTTCGATAAATTCTTTTTTATACGTCATTAAAATTCTAATTATCTTTTTTTAGCATCACTTATAAAGTATGCGTTATAATATTTCATAACAACACTGAAGATGGATAAATCATGAAAAAATATGCCTTAGCTTTTACGGTTCTATTAATCTCAACCCAGTCACAAGCCGATGTATTAGGCGCTGGATTAGGCACCGGTGTCTGGACTTCTGGCCCGGTAGGCACGGTCACGACCAACAACAATGAATTTGATGTTAAAAAAGACACGGGCTTAAGTTCCAGCAATAATAATTATGTCTGGGTCTACTTTAACCATCCACTGCCGTTGATCCCTAATATTCGCTTGGAGTCCACCCGGGTTAGCAGTAGTGGTAGCGGTAGCCAAAATGTTACCTATCTAGGTAATACCTATGGTAATCACGAAACGGATTTAAACCTAAACCAAGTGGATCTATTACTTTATTGGGGTATCCCACTACCCATCGTAGACATCAACTACGGCTTTGGTGCTAAACAATTTACAGGTGATTTAACCATCACTGATACCGATGGAAATATCGACCCTAAAACCACCGACTTAGACGGAACAATTCCAGTTGGTTATTTAGCAGCTCATGCAAACATTCCGGCTTTACCGTTAAGTTTTAGTGCCGACATTAAAACCTTGGGTTCCTTGTATAACGACACCACTATAAAAGGACGTTACGACATTACCAGTTTTGGCTTAAAGCTTGGCATTGAAGCGGGTTATCGTAGCCAAAAACTTAAAACCGATGAGGTTGGTGATATTGATGTCGATTTAAAAATTGATGGTTACTTTGCAGGGGTTACACTTGTTTTCTAAGTTTACAACCGACTGAATCAGCAAACGACCTTGCTAACGACTGACGCATTTATAACTTCTCTTAAAGCGCACTTAACTCAGGTGCGCCATCGCCAATTGGTTGTGTTATGTGGCGACCTAACCTGGCGTTTAAACCAACTCCAACAACTCGAAACTCAACCAGGGTTATGGTTTAGCAAAACCAGCCTATTGCCTGGCTTTAAAGCCCTAGACAAAATCCAAAACCAACTTGGTCAAGAAATATCCAGCGCCGTTTTTTGCGCCGAATCCGGCATTGATGCCGATGCTCTAGGCATTGGCGCTGGCATGATTCAAGCGGGTGGCATTTTATGGTTATTAGTGCCGCCGATTGATGAATGGCTACATCAGCCTAACCCTGCCAATCAGCGATTTATGAGTCACCCGCATACTTACCACCAGGCCTGGTATCGGTTTAATGATCACTTGTGGACGAGCTTAAAGTCACATGGGCTTTGGATCGTACAAAACCAGCCATTAAATCCAGATTTAAAAACCAGCCAAACTTCAAACCATCCACCACTCGAGGGTTTGAGTGGTGATCAACAACAAGCGTTAGTCGCAATAAATCACCTCGCATTTGGTCATCGTAAACGTCCTTTAATTATTGAAGCCGACCGTGGCCGAGGCAAAACCACCTTATTAGGCGAAGCCGCGGCGCGGCTTTTACAACAAGGCAAACAACGCATTGTTATTAGTGCGGCGCGTTTTGCACAATGCGAATTGGCGTTTAAACGGGCGGCGCAAATTTTGGGTGTTGACTATACAAAAGCTGGCATTAACTTCCAAAACCAAACCATTAAGTTTAAAGCACCTGACGAATTAATTCTTCATCCCGCTGATATGGATGTATTAATGTTGGATGAAGCCGCGCATTTGCCCACGCCGGTATTAGAGCAATTAGTACAAATTTACCCAAGAGTGGTCATGGCGACCACCCAGCATGGCTACGAAGGTTCTGGGCGCGGTTTTAGTTTGAAATTTAAGCCGTTTCTAAACCAACACTTTTCTGGATGGCAACAAATACGCTTGAGCCAACCTATTCGCTGGAACTCAAATGATCCACTGGAAATAGCGATCAACCAAGCTTTATGGTTGGATACCGAGTTAAATGAACGGCTAGGCATAGATAATTTAGACTCAAACAACCTGAACCTCGAAATTCAAACTCGCACACCAAACCAACTTTCAAGCGACGCATTACGCCATGTATTTAGTTTATTGGTAGAAGCCCATTACCAAACCTCACCCTCCGATTTACAACACTGGTTATCTGCGCCCGACTTGCAACTGCATCTGGCGTATTTGCCCTCTTTAACTAATCAAGAGTCTCGATTAGTGGGGGTGCTGTTAATTTGTAACGAAGCTCATTTGCCAACGATTGAACCTAGCCGGCGTGTTAAAGGCCATTTAGTTCCGCAGCTTTTACGTCGCTTTAGTGCACAAGATGACTTAATAAACCTTAGCAGCGAACGCGCGATGCGTTTGGCGGTTCATCCCCAAGTTCGACGTTTGGGCATCGCCAGCCAGCTGGTTCAGCATTGGCAACAAAACACTCAAGCAGATTTTATTAGCACCAGCTTTGGGGTGACCCAAGACCTATATCATTTCTGGCGTAAACAAGGGTTTGAATCGGTTCACCTAGGCGCCAAACGTGATAAAGCCAGCGGAACCCATAACTTGGTGATGTTACACACACGTCATCCGCGCGCCATGTTCGACACTTGCCAACAGCTGTTCCAAGCGCAATTACCGCATAATCTTATCGAACTATACAGCCAGTTACCCGCCACATTAATATGGCATTTAGTCAGTGAAAACTCAGCCATACAAGCTGAAGCGCTTTCTACTCAACTGAAGGCTTATTTACAAGAGCATGCGCCTTATGAAGCCGTCAGCCAACAGCTTTGGCAATGGGTGTTAAATAACCCGCACTGGCTGTTAACCCAGTCCGAACAGGTTCAAGTAGTTTGGTTAGATAAAATCATTCGTAAACGCGATTGGCAAAGCATCGCAGACCAGCACAAACTGGCGGGACGAAACGCGATTGAATTAATACTTCGTCAAACGCTAACGAACTATCAAACTCAATCGGTTTAATAGACGGGTTTATTCAGACCGCATGCCAAATCGGCACACATATACGCAGATATCATCTTCATAAGCGCTGGCTTAATTTGAAAACACCACGGTCTTGTTACCGTGAATAATCACACGGTCTTCTAAATGAAATCGTAAGCCACGAGCTAAAGCGGTTTTCTCGACATCGCGGCCTTGACGACGCATTTCTTCAATACTATGAGCATGCGAAACCCGAATCACATCTTGTTCGATAATTGGGCCTGCATCGAGTTCTTCAGTGACATAATGACAGGTCGCACCAATCAATTTCACACCACGTTCATAGGCTTGATGATAAGGTTTTGCGCCCACAAAAGACGGTAAAAAACTGTGGTGAATATTAATCACCTTACCGGCATAATCCTGACACATTTGTGGCGGTAAAATTTGCATATAACGCGCCAACACCACCACATCGGCTTCATAATGTGCAACTAAGCGCTCCGATTCCGCAAAGGCTTGGGCTTTGGTTTCAGGCGTGACCGGCACATAATGAAACGGAATTTGATACCATTCCACCATCGAGCGTAAATCTTCGTGGTTGGCAATTACACAGGCAATCTCGCCCGGTAAATCTTTTTCGTGCCAGCGATACATTAAGTCGGCTAAACAATGTGATTCTTTGCTCGCAAACAGCGCGATTTTCTTAGGCTGTTGTGAATCCGTCGCAAACCAAGTCATATTAAAATGATCGGCAATCGGCTTAAATTTAGCTTTAAAAACGTCAAGGCCTTCTGGCAAAGAGCTGGCTAAAATTTCATGGCGCATAAAAAACCAGCCGTTACCCGCATCGGTATGGTGGTTGGCCTCAACTATCGTGCCGCCTTGATCAGCGATAAACATCGCCACCTTAGCCACAATACCCACCCGATCAGGACAAGAGATCACCAAACGATAGACTCGACTCATGTTGTTATCCTAGCTAAGCAAAAGGCTTATGATACCAAATCCCAGCCCGGTCATGATGTTTGGCTATGGTATAATTTGCGCTCTTTTACGGCAAAACAAGGTTCTTTGAATGAAGATTGTTTCATTTAACGTCAACAGCGTGCGTATGCGCCAACATCAATTGCAAACATTGGTTGAGCGTTACCAACCCGATATTATCGGTCTGCAAGAAACCAAGGTGCAGGATCACGAATTTCCGTTAGCCGATATAGAAAGCTTAGGCTACAAGGCCGAATTTTCCGGTCAAAAAACCCATTATGGCGTGGCCTTACTTTATAAGCCCGAGTTGCCGTTAGTTAAAGTGCAAAAAGGCTGGACGACCGACTTAGATGATGCGCAGCGCCGTATGATTATTGGCGACTTTATGACCCCGAATGGGGATAGTTTACGCGTGTTAAACGGCTATTTTCCACAGGGCGAAAGTCGTGATCATCCGATCAAGTTTCCGGCTAAACAAGCGTTTTATGCCGACTTAATGGCCTACTTAAATAATGAATGCCAACCGGATCAAAAACTGGTGTTAATGGGCGACTTCAATATTTCTCCGCAAGACATTGATATCGGTATTGGTGAAGCCAACCGTTTGCGCTGGCTCAAAACCGGTAAAACCAGTTTCTTGCCAGAAGAACGCGAAATGTGGCAAAAACTTTTAGACTGGGGTTTGTATGATACCTATCGTAAAGTCCACCCAGATCGAACCGACCTATTCAGCTGGTTTGATTATCGTTCTAAAGGATTTGATGATGATCCTAAACGTGGCTTAAGAATCGATACGTTACTCGCCACCAAATCGGCCAACGAATTGGTCACGGATTCTGGGATTGCTTATGACATAAGAGGCATGGAAAAACCCTCTGATCACGCACCAGTTTGGACCGATTTTGACCTATAAAAAGCAGCCTAACTTTATGACAACGAACACGATTAACAACATGCATCCTTTGAAGGTTCAACGCGTTAACCATCTAACCGATAGTATCCTGCAACTTTTCCTAGAACCGAGCAGCATCTTTAGTCACCAAGCTGGGGATTATTTAATGCTGGGGTTAGATCAAACCGAAACCAAACCTTTCTCCATCGCCAATGCGCCGCAGGATAACGGTTTATTGGAATTGCATTTGCGCAATTTAGATCAAACTGAATGGATGCAGCGTTTATTTAAAATTAAAGCCGGTGACACCTTGTGGGCAGATGGCCCCAAACCGCAAATGAAGTTGCAGCACGAAACCGAATTGAATCTTTACATTGCCGGCGGCACAGGTATTGCACCGATTAAGGCCTTGCTAGAGCAGCGCTTAAAACAAGGTTTAACCCAGCCGACCAAACTTTATTGGGGCGCGCGCTATATTGAAGAGTTTTACATTCACGACACTTTATTGACCTTGGCCGCACAAGATACCCAGCTTAGTTATATTCCGGTGTTATCTGGAGACGAGCCAAATTGGTCAGGTCAAAAAGGTTTAGTACACCAAGTTGCGATTCAGCAAAATCTAGATTTAAGCCAAGCGACCGTCTATTTATGCGGCGCTTGGGCAATGGTACAGACAGCCGAAACAGATTTAATCAATGCTGGCCTGCCCAAGTTACGTTACATTCATTAAAAGCTTTTAAAAAGCCGGCGCAGTTTGTCCAAAACCTGTACAAACTGCGCGTGCGCAATTCGCCTCTAGACCAATACACCATCTACTAAACGCTGAGCTTCGTCTAAAATCTGCTGGAGATGCGCTTCATCTTTAAACGACTCAGCGTAAATCTTGTAAACATCTTCAGTGCCCGAAGGTCGTGCGGCAAACCAACCGTTTTCGGTGGTGACTTTTAAGCCACCAATCGCCGCGCCATTACCCGGTGCATGGGTTAATTTCGCTGTAATCGGCTCGCCAGCTAATTGAGTTGCGTCCACCTGATCGGCATTTAACTGACCTAATTTGGCTTTTTGTTCGCGATTAGCGGGCGCATCAACACGTGTATAAATAGGCGCACCAAATTCTTGGGTTAGTTTCTGATAATGTTGTGATGGATCTTCGCCCGTTGCCGCGGTGATTTCAGCCGCGAGTAAATTCATAATCAGACCGTCTTTATCGGTGCTCCAAGTCTGGCCTTGTTTATCCAGAAACGATGCCCCGGCGGATTCTTCGCCGCCAAAACCCAACGAACCCTCCACCAGGCCTGGTACAAACCACTTAAAGCCAACCGGCACTTCAACCAATGTTCGCCCAATGCTTTGTGCGACTCGGTCAATCATGGAACTTGATACCAAGGTTTTACCGACACCGGCGTTTACCGACCAATTTGAACGATGGGTAAATAAATATTGGATCGCCACCGCCAAGTAATGATTGGGGTTCATCAATCCGCCAGTTGGGGTGACGATACCGTGGCGATCGGCATCCGGATCGTTGCCAAATGCAATATCAAAGTCCTGCTTTAAACCAATCAAACCCGCCATTGCATAAGGTGACGAACAATCCATGCGGATTTTGCCGTCTTTATCCACACTCATAAATCCAAAGGTCGCATCCACTTTTGAATTCACGACTTCAAGATTTAACTTATAGGTATCGGCAATCGGTTGCCAAAAATCCACCCCTGCACCGCCCATTGGATCAACGCCAATTTTAAGACCGGAATTGGCAATCACCGACATATCGACGACATCAGCTAAACTATCCACATAAGGTTTAATTAAATCTTTCGCATTAACGCGACCAGAAGCCAGCGCCAAGTTCAAACTCATGCGACGAATATCACGCCCACCTTGTAACAATATTTGGTTCGCACGTTGTTGAATCCAGTTAGTCACATCAGTATCAGCGGGGCCGCCGTTGGCTAAATTGTATTTAAAGCCGCCATCTTGCGGTGGATTGTGCGACGGTGTAATCACCACACCATCCGCTAACCCACTGCTACGGCCTCGGTTAAATCGAATAATCGCATGCGAGATCACTGGTGTGGGCGTATACCGCCCCCGCCCTTGAATAATAATATCCAAATGATTGGCGGCAAACACTTCAATCGCGGTGGTATGTGCCGCTTCAGATAAAGCATGCGTGTCCATGCCGATAAAAATCGGGCCGTTCACACCGGCTTGAGTACGATATTCAACTAAGGCTTGGCAAATAGCCGCAATGTGATCGTCATTAAAACTGGCTAATTTTGAACAACCACGATGACCCGAAGTACCAAACCCAACCGCTTGTGCCGGATTCGATGCATCCGGTTTAAGGGCATAATAATCCACCATTAACTTGGGAATATTTTCTAACAATTCAAACGGTGCAACTTGGCCCGCAAATTCCGATATCGCCATGTATCCCCCCCTTAATAAACCCGCTTAACTAACCTAATAAGCCATCAATAATCTGATTAAGTGTCGCACTCGGGCGCATCACTGCATAGGTTTTGGCTTGATCTGGATGGTAATAACCGCCCAGGTCGACCGCTTGACCTTGTGCCGCTTTAAGCTCGGTTAAAATTTGGGTTTCGTTTTTTACCATCGCTTCAGCCACCGTTTTAAACTGCTGCTGCAATTGCGCATCTTGGGTTTGTTCGGCTAAAGCCTGTGCCCAATAAAGAGCTAAATAAAAATGACTGCCTCTATTATCTAACTCGCCCAATTTGCGACCCGGTGATTTGTCATTTTCTAAGAACTGGCTGGTGGCTTGGTTTAGCGTATCCACCAATACTTTCGCTTTTAAGTCTTGAGTTTGATTAGCCAAATGCTCAATTGATACCGATAAGGCTAAAAATTCGCCTAACGAATCCCAACGTAAAAAGTTTTCTTGCACCAGTTGTTGGACATGCTTAGGCGCTGATCCACCCGCCCCGGTTTCAAACAAACCGCCACCTGCCAATAACGGCACAATCGACAGCATTTTGGCGCTGGTGCCCAGCTCTAAAATAGGGAACAAATCGGTTAAATAATCACGCAATACGTTACCCGTTACCGAGATCGTATCCAAACCCTGTTTGGCACGGTCTAAGGTAATTTCAATCGCCGCTTCCGGCGCTAAAATACGAATATCTAAACCTTGAGTATCAAATTTAAGCAGCGCCGCTTCCACTTTCTTAATCAAATTCGCATCATGCGCACGTGCCGAATCTAACCAGAAAATCGCGGGCGTATCGCTTAAACGCGCACGTTCTACCGCTAGACGCACCCAATCCTGAACCGGGATATCTTTGGTTTGACACATACGCCAAATGTCGCCGGCTTCAACTTCATGCTGCATTAACACCTGGCCGTCATCATCTACCACTTTCACCAGGCCTGGTGTTTCGATTTCAAAGGTTTTATCGTGAGAGCCATATTCTTCAGCTTTTTGCGCCATTAAACCCACATTTGGCACTGTCCCCATAGTAGCGGGATCAAACGCGCCATGTTGTTTACAGAATTCAATGGTTTTTTGGTAAATACCCGCATAACAACGATCCGGAATCATGGCTTTCATGTCATGCAATTGACCGTCTGCGCCCCACATTTTGCCGGACGAACGAATCGCCGCTGGCATAGACGCATCAATAATAATATCGCTTGGCACATGCAAATTGGTGATGCCTTTGTCGGAATCCACCATCGCCAATTTTGGCTGATTTGCATAGACCGCCTGAATATCGGCTTCAATCGCTAGGCGTTCAACATCTGGCAACGTGCTCACTTTACTCAACACATCCCCCAGACCATTTTTAACATCCACACCTAATTTAGCCAAAGTATCGGCGTGTTTTTTGAATACATCTTGATAAAAAACGTCGACCGCATGACCAAACATAATCGGGTCAGAAACTTTCATCATGGTGGCTTTTAAATGCAACGACAGCAACACACCTTGCTGTTTCGCTTGGGCAATTTGTTCGGCATAAAACTTACGCAAAGCTTTAACATTCATCACCGACGCATCAATGACTTCGCCGGCTAACAAAGGCGTGCTGGCTTTTAAAACCGTGACTTCAGCTTGGGCAGAATGATGTTCGATTCGCACGCTAGTAGGGGTTTCGACCACGACCGATTTTTCGGTGCCATAAAAGTCTTGTGATTGCATATGTGCAACATGCGATTTGGAGTCTTTAGACCAAGCACCCATCGAATGCGGGTGCTTTTTAGCGTAGTGTTTAACCGGCAAAGCGACACGTCGATCCGAGTTACCTTCACGCAATACTGGGTTAACCGCTGAACCCAATACCTTTGCATAACGTGCTTTAATGTCTTTTTCTTGTTCCGTTTTGGGTTCGGCTGGATAGTCCGGTATAGCATAACCCTGCGATTGCAGTTCTTTAATTGCACTGGCTAATTGCGGAATCGACGCGCTGACATTGGGTAGTTTGATGATATTGGCATGCGGTGTTTTCGCCATTTTACCCAGCTCAGCTAAGGCATCCGCTTGCTGCTGATCCGGTTTTAAAAAGTCTGGAAATAATGCCAAGATACGACCAGCTAACGAAATGTCGCGGGTTTCGACCGCTATACCCGCCGGACGCGTAAAGGCGCGAATAATCGGCAACAGTGAATAGGTGGCTAAGGCAGGCGCTTCGTCTGTGTGGGTGTAAATCAAAGTAGGGCCATTTGCGCTCATCGAATATCCTTTGGTTAAATCATTTAAGTTCGCTTATTCTAACCGAAACCCGTTAAGCGCCCAAGCCTAAACCACCAGGCTTGGTGTTTAATGGGCAACTTGATTTCGCCCTGACTCTTTTGCTTTATAAAGCGCTTGGTCTGCCTGTTTAAGAAGCTTCTCAATTGAAGCCTGCTTGTCAAATTCATTCGACGCCACACCTAAGCTGATTGTGACATGATCCGCCACTTCTGAGAAAGCATGTGAGAATCCTAACATTTCCACCGCCCGCCTTAATTCTTCGGCCACTTTTAATGCACCCTCTAAACCTGTTTCGGGCAAAATGACCGCAAACTCTTCACCGCCATAACGCGCTAATAAATCATGTGGGCGCTTGATGACTTCACGCATGGCACTCGCCACCTGAACCAAGCAGTCATCGCCAAGACCATGACCATAGTTATCGTTAAATGCCTTAAAAAAATCGATATCCAGCATAATCAAAGAAATGGGCTGAGGTATACGTGCAATACGGCGCGCCTCCTTTTCCATCACTTCATCAAAATTTCGGCGATTAGCAATATGCGTTAAGCCATCAATATGCGACATTTCTTCTAACAAGTCGGTTTTTAATTTTAAGTTTAAGTGGTTACGCACACGTATTTTAACAATCGGCAAGTGGAATGGCTTGGTTATATAATCAACCGCCCCTAAGTTTAAACCTTTTTCTTCATCGTTCACTTCACTTAAAGCCGTAACAAAAATAATGGGAATAGAGCTTGTTTCAGCGTCCGATTTGAGCTTTCTACAAACTTCATAACCATCCATATCTGGCATCATGATGTCGAGTAAAATTAAATCTGGCGGCGTCTCTGAACGGCAAATTTCGAGAGCACGATCGCCATTTGTCGCGACTTTGATGCGATGATCCGCCTGTAAAGCATTCGCTAACACCTGGATATTAGATGATATATCGTCAACAATTAAAATTGCACTTTTGTCGCTACTCATTTGTTACTCCGCTTTTACTTCAAGCTTCAGGCTATCGGGCACCTCGATTAACCCCTGATTCATTCTGCGTGACTTAAAGGCACTAGTGTCCCAAACCTTGTTCATTTTATACATCTTGCATGCTTTTAGCATGCCATTTTGGCGTGTAATCCGCTAGAATGGCCGCAGTTATCAATAAGGCTTTGTCATGTTTAATAAAAATAACCGCATCTACTGGTTAGTGATTATTGGGTTAATTGCTGTCTGGCTTTTGATCTATGCTTATTTAGACCAACGCACAGCCGCGGCAACGGAAAGCCGTTTAAAAGAACGCACCGTAACTCAACAGATTGCATGGCAGGCCGCTATCAACACATACAACCATAGTACTCAGACCTATTATGACCAGCTTATTAATAAGCCCAAGGTTTGGACTTTATTAAAACAAGCCAAAAACCCACAAGAATCAGAGCAAGCCCGTGATGCCTTAATTAAACACCTCAGCCCAACCAATGAGTATCTTACAAAGCAAGGAATACGTCAATTCCATTTTCACACACCTGATAATCATAGCTTTATTCGCTTTCATTATTTACAAAAATGGGGCGATGACTTAACCGAGGCCAGGCCTTCGGTTCGCTGGACTAATCAAAACAAACAACCCTACTTTGGTTTCGAAACTGGGCGAGTATTTTCTGGGTTCCGGCATGTTTTTCCTATTATTGACGATCAAGGACAGCATTTAGGCAGTGTTGAGCTGAGCTTTCCATTTGAAAAAATTCGGCTTGAAGCCAATCAACTGTTACCAGATCGGAAATTCCGCATGGTCATTGCTGAAAATGATCTTATGAGCAAACTCTTTGCCGGTCAGAGTCAGCTATATAGCCGCTGGAGTGTTAACCCAACATTTTATGTAGAGGATCGTCTTAGTCAGCTTAAAGATTCACCCCCTGCCTTTACTTCTAGAGAAGTCCGACTTAATGAATATTTAAAAACGGAGCCCAAAGTTCAGCATTGGCTTAATAATGGAAAAGAGGGGAGTCTAGCCTTCTTTTTAGATAACGAACCCCATAGTGTCACCCTTACTCCTATATACAACACAGTTGATCAACTTTCCGGCTATCTGGTTGGATATCGGCCCGCACCAGAGCTTACAATGGCACGCTCTAATTTTAAAACCTCGCTATTGATTAGCACATTGGCGACAGGGCTTTTAGGATTATTTGTCATTCTTTGGCTCAGGCATAAACGCCAACACCTTCAAGGTCGTCAATTTATAAAAACCATTTACGACACCATGGGTGAAGGTCTATATGTATTAGATCAATACGGAATAATCACCCACATCAACCGCAAAGCCATACAGATGCTCGGCTTTAGTGAATCCGAATTAATGGGTAAAAATGCACATGATTTATTTCACCTGCACACGCTAGATAAAAAACCCACAGACCTAACAGAATGTGCAATTCAAGCCAGTATTTTTCAACAAGATATATACGAAGATGTTGTCAAATTCAAAACTAAAAATGCGCAAGTACTTACCGTAAAAGTGGTCAGCCAACCCCTCATTAGTGAGGGGGCCTTGCAAGGTTCGGTGACGACCTTTATGGACATCTCTCGAGAACAAAGCATTTCTGATGAACTCAAGCTAGCCAAGGAAAAAGCTGAAAGCGCAAACCATGCAAAATCAGAGTTTCTAGCTAATATGAGTCACGAAATTCGCACGCCCCTTAATGCGGTTATTGGTTTAAGTGAATTAATGCTAGAAACCAAACTAAGTACCCATCAAGCTGATTACCTAAACAAGATTAATCAATCCTCCCAGTTACTCTTATCCGTGATCAACGATATTCTTGACTATTCAAAAATTGAAGCCGGTAAACTTGAACTTTCGCCTCAAGCTTTCTATTTAAAAGATATTTTTGAGCAACTTACTACCCTGTTCCAGCAAGCCGCTCATAAAAAAGGGCTCGGATTTATACTTGATATTGACCCACAGTTACCCGATATACTTTATGGTGATGACTTGCGACTATTACAAATTTTGACTAACCTCACCAGTAACGCCATTAAATTTACCCCACATGGTGAAGTCCGTTTAACCGCCAAACTAATCGAATCTCTTAATCGTGCATTTAAAATAGAATTCCGTGTTTGCGATACTGGAATAGGCCTCTCACAAGAGCAGATTCATAAACTGTTCAAGCCCTTCGCTCAAGCCGATAACTCAACTACCCGACATTATGGCGGAACCGGACTTGGTCTCGTTATTAGTCAGCGTTTAGTTAAAGCTATGGGAGGATCGCACTTGTCTATTGAAAGCCAACTGGATCATGGCGCTTGTTTCGTTTTCACGCTCAATTTTGAAAAACCACAGACCGAACAGGCAGTGACTCATTACACCAACCAAACTAGTCAAAGCTTGCTTAAATTAAAGTTTTCAGGACACGTGTTACTGGCTGAGGATAATGAAATTAACCAAATAGTGGCTTCTCAGATTCTGCAAAAAGCTGGATTTAGAGTCACTATCGTGCAAAATGGCCAGCAAGCAGTTGAAGCGGCTCAATCCGAAAAATTTGATGGCATATTTATGGATCTGCAAATGCCCATCAAGAGTGGCTATCAAGCTAGTATAGAAATTCGCAAGCACAATCCAGACATCCCAATCATTGCCTTGACGGCGGCCGCATTGGTTGAAGACCGCGACAAAGCGCAGGCGGCGGGCATGAATGACCATCTAAGCAAACCCATAGAGATGTCAGCACTATATGCGGCTTTAGTTCAATGGCTAGGGCACTTACAGATACTTAATTACGAACCGTCTGACTTAGATGAAGCATCACAAACTCATCCTCCAAAACTAACCCTGCCTGCACAACTTGATGGATTTGACTTAGTATTAGGTAAAAAGCGCCTAAAAATTGCTGATGATCTTTACACGAATTTGTTAATAGAATTTGCTGCCCAGCTGGCAACAGACAAACAATTACTTGAAAAAGAGTTGGATTTGAATCGGTTACACGCGATCAAAGGAGTAAGTGGAAACTTAGCCGCCATGAACCTTTTTAAAGCTGCAAGCGATTTAGAGCAAGCACTCAAAAAACCAGACGCATCCCAAGATATTGAAAAACTCAAACAAACTTTTTTTGACAGTCTAAGTGTTGTGCATAAAAGCTTAAGGCAATGGCTAGGACAATCTAGGCTTAGCGATCAAGATATCGAAACCCAGGATCAGTCTCTTCATAAACCCGATGAACTTATCATAAAATTAAACCAGGGTGACTTACTAACAAAACAAGAAGTACAAAGCCTGGTTTATTGGGCTAAGTCTCGAACTGACAAACCCACCCTTGTAAAATTGAAACAAGCCTTACAATCATTAGACTATAAGGCCGCCTTTCAAATAGTAAGTAAGTTTTAAAGTTTACTGCTTTTACGATGCCAAATTAATAGCGCTTTAAATACTTGTGGGTCTTTGATCATGGTA
>NZ_JACUTY010000026.1 GCF_014859555.1 Thiomicrospira sp.
GGCTGCGAAGTGAGGCGTATTCTACAGACTCCCCGCTTGCTTGCAACTGTTTTTTCATAAAAACGATACTTTTTTTAATAAACCCAGCTTATGACCCAGTTAGTGACAACTTATCCACAGATTTCTTCACAGCCCAGCATCTAGCAAGGACGTTATTACAACGTTTTTTAAATTATATGGATACCGTCACGCGTGCAAATTTACGTTTACCGACTTGAAATACTTGGTCAACCACATTTGAAAATATTTGGCGTCCATCTTCTAAACGCTCACCATTTAATTTAACCGCACCTTGTTTGATCATACGGTGTGCTTCAGAAGTGGTTGCCACCAGGCCGGCTTCTTTTAATAAGTTAGCAAGCGCCATCTCTGCATTAAATATAAACTCCGGCATCTCGTCTGGAATCGCATTTTTAGAGAAACGTGTTTCGAAATCATTTAATGCCGACTGAGCAGCTTGTGGTGAGTGAAAACGTGCCACCAACTCCATTGCCAGCTTAACTTTTATATTACGAGGATTCTCACCTTCAGCGACAGCATGTTTGAATTGTGCAATGGTTTCTAATGATTCAAAACTTAATAATTCAAAATAACGCCACATCAATTCATCTGATACTGACATAACTTTGCCGAACATATCATTGGGCTGATCCTGAATACCTATATAATTATTAAGTGACTTGGACATCTTCTGCACGCCATCCAAACCTTCCAGGATAGGCATAGTAAGTGTAACCTGTGGCTTTTTACCATAATGATGCTGTAGTTGACGTCCCATCAAAAGATTAAACTTTTGATCCGTACCGCCAAGCTCGATATCGGCATTCATTACAACAGAGTCGTAACCTTGCACTAATGGATACAAAAACTCATGAATGGCGATAGGTGTTCCAGAACGATAACGATCTTCAAAATCGTTACGCTCTAACATTCGAGCAACAGTCGAGCTCGCAGCCAGCTTAATCATGTCTGCCGCACTCACACTATTAAACCAAGCCGAATTAAAGACAACCTTGGTTTTCGCAGGGTCCAGAATTTTAAACACCTGATCCTGATAGGTTTGTGCATTTTGCGCAATCGCTTCGGCTGAAAGTGGTGGTCGTGTGGCGCTTTTGCCAGTTGGGTCGCCGATCATGGCGGTAAAATCGCCGATCAAAAAATGAATTTCATGACCCATATCCTGAAACTGCTTTAATTTATTAATAAGGACCGTATGACCTAAATGTAAATCAGGCGCAGTTGGATCAAACCCAGCCTTTACAATTAAAGGGCGTCCGAGCTTTAACTTTTCGACCAACTCAGACTCAACTAGAATCTCTTCTGCTCCGCGTTT
Organism: Thiomicrospira sp.; assembly: GCF_014859555.1. GTDB lineage: Bacteria > Pseudomonadota > Gammaproteobacteria > Thiomicrospirales > Thiomicrospiraceae > Thiomicrospira. The sequence goes on from NZ_JACUTY010000026.1 coordinate 1,334, forward strand.
AATCACGGCCAACTGTTCATCAATTGATAACATTTTTTCTCTCTAAATTCATTAACTCTATTTTTAACACAACACTGTGTTGCTATTTAACTCAAGACGACCCGTTAACTCAGTAACCGATTGCAAACCACGTTTACTTAAATAACGGACGATATCCTTATTGATCTTCTTAATCAACAATGGGTCTTTTGCAAGCGCGGTGCCAACAGCAATCATTGACGCCCCCGCCAACATAAATTCAATCGCATCTTCAGCGCAGCTGATGCCACCCAACCCAATGATTGGAATATTGTGTTGTTTGGCGACCTGATACACCTGATGCACTTTTAACAATGCGATCGGTTTAATAGCGGAACCCGACAAACCACCTTGATTATTACCCAGGTCTGGACGCCAATTATCAATATTGATCGACATGCCCATCAAAGTGTTAATCGCCGATAACGCATCCGCGCCAGCTTCAATTACACGCCGTGCCCCTTCCGCAATATCCGTTTGATTCGGCGATAACTTTACAATTAAAGGTTTTGTCGTCGCTTGTCGACAAGCCTCAACCACTCGCGCCGCCATATCGGGATCGTTACCAAAGGCGGCGCCACCCTTTTTAACATTAGGGCAAGAAATATTCACCTCTAAACCCGCTAACGACGTATCATCAAAGCGTTTACAGACTTCTGCATACTCTTCAATACTTGAGCCGGATACATTGGCGAAAAATTGTGTTTGCGAATAATCCAGTTGCGTCAACAGGTGGTTTATCACATAATCCACCCCTGGGTTCTGAAGCCCAATTGAGTTTAACAATCCATTTGGCGTTTCCCAAACACGTTCCGGCTTGTTACCCAACTTCGGCTCAAGTGTCGTGCCCTTTAAGAACACAGCGCCTACGTCGCGGTTACTAAACCCCGAAACCGCGTGGTACTCAAGGCCATACCCCGCGTTACCAGAAGCCATAGCAACCGGTGAGTTACATTGAACACCACAAATATTAACGGATAAATCTACCACGACGTCACCTAATCATTATGTTACATATTATTTTATACGAGCCCGAAATCCCGCAAAACACTGGCGCCTTAATTCGTTTAAGCGCTAACATGGGGGCTTATTTGCATTTAATTCACCCATTTGCATTTGATCTAAGCGAGAAACGAGTGCGCCGTGCTGGCCTCGACTATCATGAACTGGCCAATGTTTATGAGCATACTGATCTTAACACCTGCCTTAAAGACCATGACATTAAACGTGTTTTTGCTTTAACCACTAAAGGCACTCAACCGCATAGTAGTCCTCGCTACCAACAAGGTGACGCATTTTTATTTGGTCCCGAAAGTCGTGGGCTTCCTGCTGATGTGTTAGAGCAGATTAGCCCTGAACAAAGGCTTCGCATCCCTATGAAAACTGGGGCTCGCAGCATTAATTTAGCGAATGCCGTTTCTATTATGACCTATGAAGCTTGGCGACAATTAGACTACGCCGACCTATCCAATAATTAAAGCGTTAAACCTCAGCTTCAGATTTAGATGTGCGCGATAACAACTGAGAAACGGCTTGTTTGGGGGTTATTTCTTGCATAACAAGCGCATAGACTTGCTGCATAATCGGTAAATCCAACTGGTGTTTGTCGGCCAGGTATTTCACAACCTTAACGGCTTTCACGCCTTCAACCACTTGACCGATCTCTTGCTGCACTTCTAACGCCGACTTACCTGATTGCGCTAAGCGCAAACCAAAACGACGGTTACGCGACAAATCATCCGTACAAGTTAAAACCAAATCGCCCAACCCCGCCAAACCCATCAAAGTTTCAGGCAACGCATTATAAATAGAGCCAAAACGCATCATTTCAGCCATGCCTCGAGAAATGAGAGCGGCGCGCGCATTTGCGCCCAAACCTAAACCATCACTTACCCCGGTCGCAATCGCCATAATGTTTTTATAAGCGCCACCGACCTCAACACCTGCAATATCGGCCTGAGTATAAACGCGAAAGCGGTCAGTATGAAATGCATCCGCCCAAAACTGAGCCTGATCCGCTTGCGGGGAGGCACTCACCATAGCGGTCGGTAGTCCTTGCGCGACCTCATCAGCAAAAGTTGGGCCTGACAGCACAGCAATAGGTGTGTCTAGGCCAAGCTGAGCCTGAACCACTTGATGTAATAATCGGTGATGCTCTGGCTCAAACCCTTTCGTTGCCCAAGCCAAGTAAGCCGGCGAAGTCCCTAAAATATTAGAAACTTGTTTTAATACGCCGGAAAAAGCATCACTTGGCACAACTAGCAAGACGGCTTCAGAACCTTTCAAAGCTGCGTCCAGCTGATGAGTAACCACCAGGCCTGGTGGTAATGTAAAACCTGCCAAATAACGCGTGTTTTCTCGCTGTAACTCCATTTGCTCAGCATGAGTCGCGCTGTGCGCCCACAAGTGAACTTTGTGGCCCGCTCTTGCTAGATGAATGGCCAACGCCGTGCCCCAAGCACCCGCGCCAAGTACCGCTATATTAGACATCACGATTTCTAGCCAGCTTCCGGGGTGGACTGCTGTGCCTGACGTTGTTTCATATGATCCGCATACAAGGCATCAAAATTGACCGGATCTACCAACAACTGCGGGAAGCCGCCACGCACCACTAGATCAGACACTGCTTCACGCGCAAATGGAAACAGCGCATTTGGACAATGACTGCCGAGCATATAACTGAGCTCATTGTCGTCAAAACCGGTCAGAACGAAAATACCCGCTTGCTCAACTTCACACAAAAAGGCCGTTTTATCCTCAACTTTAACGGTCACGGTTAAACGGATAAGCGCATGATAGAGTGACTCTTCAATTTTAAAACTCTCAACGTTTAACGTCACATCCATTTTTGGATCGAATTCTAACGTAAAAATTTGCGGGGAATTAGGCGCCTCAAATGACACGTTTTTAGTGTAAACCTTACGAATGATAAAGTTTTTTTCTGCTATTTCCGACATGCGTCTTATCCTTTTAACATTTCATCTAACCGACCCGACTGATCAGCGGCATATAAATCATCATAACCACCCACGTGCTGGCCTTTAACAAAAACCTGGGGAATAGTATTACGACCTGAGCGCTCTTCCATTTGAACCCAACGTCCTGGTGAACTAGTAACATCAATCAACTCGTACTCCAACCCTTTAACATCCAACAGCTTTCGGGCTCGGATACAAAAAGGACAGGACTGGTTAGCGTAGACAATAATTTCGCTCATTATTCAAGCCTTAGTTTTGCGACGTGTTTTACGCGACACCGGTTGATTTAACGGTAAACTGGACATTTTCCACGCCATAATACCGCCTCTCAAATTAAACACCTGAGTAAAACCTTCTTTAACTAAGGTGTTGGCCGCACCAGCTGAGCGAGCGCCTGACTGACAGTAAAGCAACACACTCTTATCTTTGTGGGCACTCAAACTCGGCAGCTTAGACTTTAAGTCTGCAACCGGAATATGGCGTGCCTCACCTATATACCCAGTCTTATATTCGGCATCCGATCTTACATCTACTAATAGCGCACCTTGATTATAAAGGCGGGTCGCCTCTTCGGGTGACACTTGCTTATAACCTAAAAACCGATCACCAACATAACTATACAACAGCATCATCGCGATAATACCGAGTGCAATAAAGAGCAAGAACTCTTGCTGGACGAATTCAATAAACATTAAGTGATTCCTTACTATGACAAACTTGCAAACCTGATGATTTTAACAGCGAAAGCCGCTACAATGAACGATAATTTTATAATTTATCTTATGCAGGATACCCCATGAGCAAGACAGCAAAACCTCAACATCGACCAACTGGCTTAATCATCCTTGATGGATGGGGCCATAGCGAAAAATTTGAACATAACGCCATCGCTCAGGCCAACACCCCAAACTGGGATGCTCTACTTGCTAAACATCCTCATACACTGATTCACACATCGGGCCTTAATGTTGGCTTACCAGACGGCCAAATGGGTAACTCTGAAGTGGGACACTTAAACTTAGGCGCTGGACGTGTAGTTTATCAAGAACTGACCCGCATTCAAAAATCCATTGAAGAGGGCACCTTTTTTGAAAACAGTGCTTTTGTGCACGCCATTGATAACGCCACTTCACGCGGACGAGCCGTTCATATTATGGGCCTGCTTTCAGATGGCGGTGTTCACTCGCACATTAGCCACATCAAAGCGGCCTTAACACTAGCCGTTAGACGTGGTGCAAAAACCTATTTACATGTTTTCACTGATGGCCGCGACACCGCACCTGAAAGCGCACAAGGTTATATCAAAGAAATTGAAACTCACATGAAAGAAATCGGTGGTGGCCGTATCGCCTCGATCACTGGCCGTTACTTCGCCCTAGATCGAGACAACCGCTGGGAACGTGTACAAAAAGCGTTTGAGGTAATTAGTGCTGGTAAAGCTGAATTCACAGCCAGCTCAGCAAAAGAAGCCGTGAGCCAGGCTTATGCTCGAGGTGAAACCGATGAATTCATTCAAGCCACAAGCATTCTACGAAAAAGCGGCAAACCCGTTAAGGTTAAAGATGGCGACGCCATTATCTTTATGAACTACCGCTCGGATCGCGCCCGTCAACTCACCCGCGCTTTCATTGAAAAAGATTTTGCTGATTTTCATCGCGATGTCACGCCGGTATTGAGTGACTTTGTAACCCTAACTGAATACAACAAAAACTTTGACGTAAGCATTGCCTACCGCCCGACTAAACTCATCAATACCTTTGGTGAGTGGGTATCAAAAAAAGGTCTAACCCAGCTTCGCATTGCCGAAACTGAGAAGTATGCGCACGTTACCTTCTTTTTAAATGGTGGCATTGAGGCGCCCAACAAAGGCGAAGATCGAATATTAGTCCCGTCACCCAAAGTGTCTACCTATGACCTGCAACCTGAAATGAGCGTCGTAGAAGTCACAGATAATCTGTGCGAAGCCATTCAATCCGGCAAATACGACACCTTTATTTGCAACCTAGCCAACCCAGACATGGTGGGACACTCCGGCAACATGGATGCCTGCAAATTAGCCGTTGAAGCCATTGACACCGCACTTGGCCGCATCCTACAAGCCATCAAAGAAGCCGATGGCGAATTGCTAATCACCGCCGACCACGGCAACATTGAACAACTTTGGGACGACAGCACCAATAGCCCACTCACCGCACACACGACTAATCCAGTACCTATTGTCTATGTAGGACATCGTCAGACAAAATTACGCGAAGGGGGCAGTTTGCCCGATGTGATCCCAACACTGCTTGATATGATGGAAATTGAAAAACCGCAAGAAATGACAGGACTGTCTTTACTTTCCTAGTCACATAAACAACCAGGCCTGCTAATAAGCAGGCCTGGTGATCTTCAAAAGCAACTTAAAAAACGGCTTTAATCTAAATCACGCCCATTGCATCAATCGCATTACTTACCCTTAAGAATCCTGCGATATTGGCACCCATTACATAATCGCCAGGACAACCATACTCTTCCGCCGTTTCAAAACACGTCTTGTGAATATTAATCATAATCTCTTTTAAACGCCCTTCCGTATAATCGTGCGTCCAAGAATCACGACTGGCATTTTGCTGCATCTCTAACGCACTAGTCGCAACACCACCGGCATTGGCGGCTTTTCCTGGACCATAAGCTATTTTAGCCGCTTGGAATAAACGAATGGCATCTGGCGTGCAAGGCATATTTGCACCTTCTGCCACCGCAATGCAGCCATTTTTAATCAGCATTTCGGCATCCTTGGCATTTAACTCATTCTGCGTTGCACACGGCAAAGCGACATCGCAAGGCACCGACCAAATCGAACCGCCTTTAAAGAATTTCGCATGCTTTACTTCTTCGGCATATTTTTCGATACGCGCATACTCTACTTCTTTTAAACGCTTAATCAAGTCAAGATCCAAGCCTTTTTCATCGAGGATATAACCTGTCGAATCTGAACAAGCGATAACTTTTGCACCATAGGTCATGGCTTTTTCGATCGCATAAATCGCTACATTACCCGACCCAGAAACCACAACCCGCTTACCGGCCAGCTGATCGCCTCGCGCTTTAAGCATCTCTTCAGCAAAAAACACAGTGCCATAACCGGTCGCCTCTTTACGCGCTAAAGAGCCACCCCACGCCACGCCTTTACCGGTAAACACGCCTGATTCGTAACGATTGGTAATGCGTTTGTATTGTCCAAACATATAACCTATCTCACGTGCGCCAACACCAATGTCGCCGGCCGGCACATCCGTGTGTTCACCGATATGGCGATAAAGCTCGGTCATAAAACTCTGGCAGAAACGCATAATTTCATTATCCGATTTCCCCTTAGGATCAAAATCACTACCGCCTTTGCCGCCACCAATAGGCAAACCTGTCAGGGAGTTTTTGAAAATCTGTTCAAAACCTAAAAACTTTATGACACTTAAATTAACCGAGGGGTGAAAACGAATTCCACCCTTATAAGGCCCAAGCGCGCTATTAAACTCGACCCGAAAGCCGCGATTAACCTGAACTTCACCACGATCATCCACCCAAGGCACGCGAAAAATAATCTGGCGTTCCGGCTCGCATATGCGTTGCAAAATTTTGTTTTTCGCAATCTCAGGGTGCTTCGCCATCACCGGGTTTAAACTTTCGAACACCTCCAAAGCGGCTTGTTGAAATTCCGGTTCGCCTGGGTTGCGGTTCAAAACCTCTTGGTAAATCAACCCCAAATTTTCTTCTAATTTCTGCGTCATAAAAACTTCCTACCCTCGTAAACTCGTGGTTCTGCGCTATTTTTTATTGAAAACCCCCGTTTGATTTAAACCAAATCAAGGAGCAACAGATTATTATAATCTAATAAAGCGCTGAATCACTTTAAATAAAGGCTTCACAAAAAACTGCTTATTGACACTTAAGCGCTTTAACTGTAAAGTAGCGACCCCTTTTTTCATATGTTTGACGTTAAAAGGAAAAATAAATCAACAACTTGAAAGCGCACTGGGCGCATATAATTGTGAGTTAATAAGGCTTTTCGTTAAGCTGCTTAATCGACCCGCAACCCCAGACAATAAGGAACCGTTAGACATGAATTCACTCAACACCCTAAAAGGCCTTTACTCCCCAGATTTTGAAAAAGAGAACTGTGGCTTCGGGCTTATTGCCAATATGGATGACAAACCCAGTCACTGGGTCGTTCAGGCGGCAATTCAATCCCTTGCCAACATGACACACCGCGGCGGAGTGGCCGCTGACTGCTGCACTGGGGATGGTTGCGGTATCTTAATTAAAAAACCGGACACATTTTTAAGAACGGAAGCTCAAAGTTTAAGCATCAACTTAAACGATACCTATGCTGTTGGCATGTTATTCCTGAACCAAGACCCCGCACTTGCGGATAAAGCACGCCAAACACTAGAAACTGAACTCACGACACGTGGACTGAGTGTCGCTGGCTGGCGTAAAGTGCCGGTTAAATCGGGTGTACTGGGTGAGCAAGCGGCTTCCATGGAGCCCGTTATTGAACAAGTTTATGTAAATGCAGAGACCGGTGTTTCAGAAGCCGAATTTAATCGTCTATTGTTCAGCGCACGTCGCAAAACAGAAATGGCGATTGAACCAAACGACAAAACCTTTTACGTTGCTTCTTTAAATACCCAGCTTTTATCTTACAAAGGCTTGGTAATGCCAAAAGAACTGCAAGAGTTCTATTTGGACCTTCAGAACCCAGGGTTTGAGTCGTCATCGATTTCCTATCACCAGCGTTTCTCAACCAACACTATGCCACAGTGGCGTTTGGCGCAGCCATTCCGCTTTTTAGCCCACAATGGTGAATTAAACACGATTCGCGGCAACCGTAACTGGGCATTAGCTCGTCAGAAAAAATTTGAAACGCCGTTGCTACCCGACTTAGCCGACTTGAAGCCCCTAGTTGCTCAAGAAGGTTCGGACTCTAATAGCTTGGACAATATGCTTGAAGTTTTGATGATGGGTGACATGTCGGTATTTCAAGCGTTACGTTTGTTGATTCCGCCCGCTTGGCAGAACGTGCCCCACATGGATGCCGACCTTAAAGCCTTCCTAGAATATAACTCTATGCACATGGAACCCTGGGATGGCCCAGCCGGCATGGTTATTAACACCGGTAAATATGCGATCTGTGGTGTTGACCGTAACGGTTTGCGTCCGACACGTTATGTCATTACAAAAGATCGTCATATTACGTTTGCTTCAGAAATCGGCGTGTACGACTATGCGCCTGAAGACGTAGTAGAAAAAGGCCGTTTAAAACCTGGCCAAGTGATTGCCGTTGATCTTGAAAACGGCCAACTGCTTAAACCCCAGCAAATTGATGATGCCTTAAAAACGGCCAAACCTTACCGTCAATGGATGGATCAAGGCTACATGCGTCTTGAAGAGCAAATGGGACGTGAAGAGTCAACTCGTGGCTGGACAGATCAGTTAACCGATACCTATCAAAAATACTTCCAAGTGACGTTTGAAGAACGTGATCAGATTATTCGAGTGTTGGCGGAATCTTCTCAAGAAGCCATCGGTTCGATGGGAGATGATGCGCCGCTTCCGGTTTTCTCTCACAAACCTCGTTCAGTGTTTGATTATTTCCGTCAGATGTTTGCACAAGTCACCAATCCTCCAATCGATCCATTGCGCGAAGCAATTGTGATGTCTTTAAACACCTGTTTTGGGCGCGAGCTAAACATGTTTGAAGAAGGCCCTGAGCATGCGAAACGTTTAGAAGTTCAATCGCCGATTCTTAGCCCATCAATGATGGTGCAGTTACGCGAATTAACCGACCCAAACTATCAACAACAAGATATCAGTTTGCATTATGACGCGACCCAAACAGATCTAGAGCAGGCCATTATTGCGGTTTGTGACCAAGCCGTGGCGGCCGCTAAAGCAAACAAAACCTTGTTGATTTTAACCGACCTAGATATCCAACCAGGCCTGGTGACTATTCCAGCCATTATGGCGACTGGTGCGGTACACCATCGTTTGATTCGTGAAGGTTTGCGTACCGAAACCAATATCGTGGTCGAAACCGCGACAGCACGTGATCCACATCATTTTGCCGTGTTATTTGGTTATGGCGCAACCGCCGTTTACCCATATCTTGCTTACGAAAGCATTCAAGACATGCTGCGTACACGTGAACTGGACAATGCTACGCCAGTGAGTAAATACATCAAAAACTACCGCAAAGGCATTAACAAAGGATTACTAAAAATCATGTCGAAGATGGGGATCTCAACCCTACCTTCTTATCGTGGTTCACAGCTGTTTGAAAGCGTGGGGCTAAGCACAGAAATTGTCTCACTTTGTTTCCCAGGCACAACCAATCGTATTGAAGGTGCGTTGTTTGAACATCTTGAGTTAGATCAGAAACGTCTTGCTTGGGAAGCCTTTAATCCACGTAAATCCATGCAACAAGGTGGGTTACTTAAATACGTTCACGGTGGCGAATACCATGCTTACAACCCAGATGTAGTAGAAAACTTACGTAAAGCCGTACAAACCGGTGAGCAGGTTTATTACGATAAATTTGCGGACTTGGTCAACAATCGTCCGGCTATGACGATCCGTGACATGATCACTTTCCGTGACGATGTTAAATCGATACCACTGGATGAAGTTGAACCTCTAACCGACATTTATAAACGTTTTGATAGCGCCGGTATTTCGTTAGGTGCTTTATCGCCTGAAGCCCATGAAGCATTGGCGATTGCAATGAATCGCTTAGGCGCACGTTCTAACTCGGGTGAGGGAGCAGAAGACCCATCGCGTTATGGCACCGAAAAGATGTCGAAAATTAAGCAGGTTGCATCCGGACGTTTTGGTGTAACGGCTCATTATTTACGTAATGCTGAAGTCATCCAAATTAAAGTCGCGCAAGGTGCTAAGCCAGGTGAAGGTGGCCAGCTACCAGGTCATAAAGTGGACATGACAATTGCTAAGTTACGTCACTCCGTACCGGGTGTGACGCTGATTTCACCCCCACCCCACCATGACATCTATTCGATTGAGGATTTGGCGCAGTTAATTTACGACCTAAAACAAGTCAATCCAAACGCCTTGATTTCAGTAAAACTGGTCGCCGAACCCGGTGTTGGCACAATTGCGGCTGGTGTAGCGAAAGCTTATGCCGACCTGATCACCATCTCGGGTTATGATGGCGGCACGGGTGCAAGCCCATTAACGTCGGTTAAATATGCCGGCAACCCGTTTGAAATGGGGTTAGCTGAAACGCATCAAGTACTTCGCGCAAACGATTTACGTGGTCAAGTTATTCTGCAAGCGGATGGCGGCTTAAAAACCGGTTTAGATGTTATTAAAACCGCGATACTCGGTGCCGAATCGTTTGGTTTTGGTACTGCGCCCATGATTGCATTAGGCTGTAAATATCTGCGTATTTGCCATCTAAACACTTGCGCCGTAGGTGTGGCAACCCAAGATGAACGTTTACGTAAAGAGCACTTTATTGGTTTACCAGAAATGGTCATGCACTACTTTGAGTTTGTTGCCAAAGAAACTCGTGAATGGATGGCTAAATTGGGTGTTCGCTCGCTTAAAGAACTAGTTGGCCGTGTTGATCTACTCAAAGTGATTGATGAGCCATTAACCGCTAAGCAGCGTAACTTGGATTTGTCATCCATCATTACCGATGGTGGTGTGCCCGCTGACAAACCTCAAACGGTGCAAGTTGAACGTAACAATCCATGGGATCGTGGTGAAATTGCCGAAAACATGGTTAAGGAAGTCTTACCGGCTATCGAAGCCAAATCCGGTGGCATCTTTAACTTTAAACTGGTTAACACGGGTCGCTCAATTGGCGCACGCCTGGCCGGTGAAATCGCACAGCGTTATGGCAACGACGGCATGAAGTCAGCGCCGATCACCTTAAAGTTAACCGGTATCGCCGGACAGTCTTTTGGCGTGTTTAACGTTGACGGTCTTAACCTTCACCTTGAAGGCGATGCCAATGATTATGTCGGCAAAGGCATGGCGGGCGGCGAAATTGTGGTCTGCCCACCAAGCGGTTATGTGTTTGATCCGAAAGATACACCGATAGTTGGTAACACCTGTTTATATGGTGCAACCGGTGGTAAATTATTCGCTCATGGAACCGGTGGCGAACGTTTTGCGGTTCGTAACTCAGGCGCCGTCGCCGTTGTTGAAGGGCTAGGTGACCATGGTTGTGAATATATGACCGGGGGCACAGTTGTTAGTCTGGGTGAAGTCGGCGTCAACTTTGGTGCCGGCATGTCGGGTGGTATGGCATTTGTACTAGACCAAGATCGTATGCTACCGGATCGTCTTAACACCGAAATGGTAGAAGCGATTCGCATTGATACCGAAAGCACCGAAGAATACCGGGTATATTTAAAAACCCTGATTAAAGAATATGTCGAGAAAACGCATAGCCCTTGGGGACAGGAAGTTCTAGACAGCTTCAGTCATTATGTCGGGCACTTCTGGCTAGTCAAATCCTTAGCGATTGACATTGATACCCTGTTCCGTCTATTCGGAACAGAAGCCGCTTAAGCTGATAATGCGTTGACCTGGCTGTAAAAGCCAGGCTTATAAGGAACTAATCGAATGCCAAATGTAAGACAATTTTTAGAACTCGACCGTCAGCTGCCTTCTAAACTAGATGCCGCTGAGCGCAAAACCAACTTCGCTGAAATCTACAGTAGTTTCGAGGCCAGCCAAGCTATGGCTCAAGCGGATCGCTGTTTACACTGCGGCAACCCCTATTGTGAGTGGGCTTGCCCAGTGCATAACTACATACCTAACTGGCTTAAATTAATTGCCGAAGGTAATGTAATGGAAGCGGTTGAACTGTCACACAAAACCAATTCATTACCTGAGATGTGTGGTCGTATTTGTCCACAGGATCGTCTGTGCGAAGAAGCCTGTACACTTCATGACACCAACTTCGGCGCAGTCACGATTGGGGCCGTCGAGAAATTTATTACGGATACAGCGATTGCGACAGGCTGGTCACCGGATATGTCTCAGGTTGTTAAAACAGACAAGAAAGTCGCCATAGTCGGCGCCGGTCCAGCTGGATTAGCCGCAGCAGACGTTTTAATCCGCAATGGCGTGCAACCGGTTGTGTTTGATAAGCAGCCTGAAATCGGGGGTTTATTGACCTTTGGTATTCCGCAGTTCAAATTAGATAAAGATTTGATCAAACACCGACGTGAAGTGTTTGAAAAAATGGGAATTGAATTCCGTTTGAATGTCGAAATTGGCAAAGATATTCAATTTTCTGATTTGGTTAACGACTATGACGCGGTATTCATTGGTATGGGAACCTACAAGCCCATGACCGGTGGTTTTCCGGGTGAAGATTTAGTAGGCGTATACAAAGCCTTAGATTTTTTGGTTGGCAATGTCAAACATGAATTAGGTTACGAGCAAACACCCGAGCCATTTGTAAGCATGCAAGGAAAGCGTGTTGTGGTGTTAGGCGGTGGTGACACAACTATGGACTGCACTCGTACCTCAATCCGCCAAGGTGCGAGTGACGTTTATTGTGTTTATCGTCGTGATGAAGCTAACATGCCGGGTTCACGTGCCGAAGTTAAAAACGCCAAGGAAGAAGGGGTTCAGTTTAAATTTAACCTGTCTCCGGTTGAAATCATGGGTACTGACAAAGTTGAAGGCATTAAGGTCATCGAAACACGGATGGGTGAGCCAGACGAAAACGGCCGCCGCCGTGCTGAAACCATCCCGGGTTCAGAAAAAGTTATTCCTTGTGATGCGGTGATTGTCGCATTTGGTTTCCAGCCTAACCCGCCGGCTTGGTTTAAGGACTTTGATATCCAAACCAATAACTGGCAAGGTGTGATCGCTTCGAAGGATAGCCTCTATCCGTTCCAAACGACCAATCCTAAGATTTTTGCTGGCGGAGATATGGTTCGCGGTTCTAGCTTGGTTGTACATGCGATAGCTGAAGCACGTGATGCGGCCGAAGGTATTCTGGATTATCTGGAAGTCTAAACTAGCGCTCGTTTTTCCAAACTAGCTTGCCATAAAAAAGGTCGCATTTCGCGACCTTTTTTATTCAGCTTAAACTTAACCCATTATTAAGTTTCATCACTCACTTTGTTGCTATTTTTTAATGGTTTGGTGGGCGCTGAAGATAACACCGCTTGACGTCTAGATTCAATTCTAAAAAAGTTAACCTGAGATTGCATCTCATCGGCTTCTTGGCGCAGAGTATCCGCCGCCGCCGCTGTTTCCTCCACTAACGCCGCATTCTGTTGCGTAGCCGAATCCATACCATCCATCGCATGATTAATTTGTTCAATACTATGGGTCTGCTCTTGATTAGCCTGTGAAATTTCTGCGATAAAATTATGCATTTTTAAAATAGCGTCCACAATATTCGCAAACTCTTCGCCAGTTTTGGTGACCAATGATTGGCTTTGATCGACTTGCTTAACACTCAACTCAATCAATGTCCGAATATCAGACGCCGCTTCCGCTGACTTTTGTGCCAAGGTCCGCACTTCTCCGGCAACCACCGCAAAACCACGACCTTGCTCACCCGCTCTCGCCGCTTCAACCGCGGCATTTAAGGCCAATAAATTGGTTTGGAACGCGATACTATCAATCAGGCCAATAATATCCGCAATTTTATGGCTTGATTTAGCCAACGCAGCCATGGCGTCCTGGGCTTGTTTCATCACCTCATTGCTGTTTTGAGCTTGATTTTTTGCGCTGTTAGCCAGTTCATTGGCTTGTTGTGCATTTTGTGCGTTGCTTCTGACCGCCTGGGTAATCATATCCATATTACTCACCGTTTTTTGTAGGGAGCTGGCTTGATCTTGAATTCGATCAGATAAATCTGAACTACCACTGGCAATTTGTCGAGAGGCTTCGGCGACAGTAACTGAAGCAACACGCATCTCACCAAGTGCATTAGACATTTTCAACATTGAACTATTTACCGAGTCTTTCATCATCGCCAGCTTACCCGAGTAAATGCCGGAAATCCGCTTGGTTAAATCACCCTCACTTTGAGCCACCAACACCTCAACCGTTTCGCTAATACCGGCTTCTAACTGATCTAATGAGGCATTAACATGTCGTTTTAACTCACCAAGATCACCCTGTAATTCAAGATTAAGGCGCTCAGAAAATTCACCTTCTGCAATCGCTTGCATCGTTTGGTTAATCGAACCAATGGCTTGCTGAGTTTCGTGCATAGCCGCTTGCAAATCCGATACCATTCGAGCGTACTCACCCGAGTATTCACCCTCAACCTGATAGGTGTAGTCACTTAATTTAAGTGAGTGAATTGCACGCTGTATTTCATTTAGAACGCGTTGTATTTCATCAGCTGATAGATTTACTTCTTTTTTTAGATTGTCCAAATCACCTTTTGAATCAGCCTGTATACGATAATCCAACTTACCTTCTGCTAACGCTTTAATCATATCGGACACCGACACCATTAGATGCTGTACACCGGTTATATAATGATTAAAGCTGCGACCCACTCGGCCTAACTCATCTTCACTTAAGGATTCAGTTCGAACAGATAAACTGCCATTGTCAGCGGCCCGGTTCATTTTTTCGGTCATTTGTTTTAAAGGTTTAAGCACCGACACTCGTAAGCGGGTAAACACTTGGAACAACAGCAATATAAAACCACCCGACATTGCTCCCTGTGCCACATAAATCATGAAATAGGTTTCACTCAATACACGATTTAAAATCGTCATGGGTTCCGCCACCAAATGAGCAGCTACTTGCCCGTTAGCCGTTGGAATTTTTTCAACCATTAACAGGTAATCGCCTTGTATATGTAAATTCTCAGTAACCAGTGCTGACAAGTTTAAACCACTTAACACTTGTGCGACTCGGCTATCAATCGTCTGCTCACCGGATTTGAGCAACTCAACTTTTTCACTTGGACCAGACAAGGTCGCATACAAACGGTCACCCGCCGACTCTTGAAGCGCTACATGGCTCAGCGGAATTGACATCACCACTGCCCCCAGAATACGATCACCATAAGGAACTGGTACAATCGCACGCACATAACCTGCTCCCTGCTCAAAACTGACTTCGGTTAGCGCATTTTTAGGTAAACTTTGTAGGCTAATCGGCGCGCCTTGGTGGGTAACCTGTTTAAGATCGGCGTTGTAGATCGCCAGACCGATGCCTTCAAGGCCCGCTGATTCAACATAATGTTTATAGTTGACCTGAACAATTTGCCAGAGCACCGTATCTTGACTGTCATACAGGCCATAAATTACCGCCGAGTTACTCGCGATCCCCACCGTATTGGTCAGAGCAATGGTCTCTACACCTTTCATTTCGGACTCTAAGGTATTTTGTAGCGTCTCATGACGCTCAGCTACCGCACTTTGATATAAATCATCCGCCACATTCTGCAAATAAACTTGTAATACAATGCTCCATAAAATCGCCATTGCCACTAATGGAATCATGGTTTTCGCCAAGATGCTGCGTTTAGGTAGTGGACTCCACTTGGCCAGTTTTTCCTGCCAGGGTTTAACCAATACACCACCACGAATTAATAACTTGCCTTGACGTATAGATCGATAGGCCGCTTCAACGGGATCAATCAAGTTTCGCGGCATCGTGCTTCTAACCGATTTAAAGCCTACCACTTTACCGTTCTGTTCTACCGGCGCAATATTGGCTTCGACCCAATAATGATCACCATTTTTCCGTCGGTTTTTAACGTATTGGTGCCAAGGCTCGCCAGATTTAACCGTTGCCCATAAGTCTGCAAAGACGGCTTCGGGTACATCTGGATGACGGATAAGATTATGAGGTTGACCCTTTAATTCTTCCCAGCTGTAACCACTGACGTCAACAAAAGCTTGGTTGGCATAAGTGATATTTCCATACAAATCAGTTTCAGAAACCAGTGAAACGCCTTCAGCGATTTGATATTCATGTTGTGTTACGGGCAAGTTTTGTTTCATATATCCTCAGAAATTTTTTATTGTTTTTTTCTATGTTGATGATTCTAAATTCACACCTTAAAAAGGTAACTTGATACGCTTACGTAGTTCATCTTCGACTTTTTGTTTGGCCTCTTTTTCAAGTCGTTTCTTTTCAGCCTCTACACGCTGTTTTAACTCAGCTTCAGACTGTTTTAATTGATTCTGCGCTTCGTTCTGAATCACTTGCAAAGCCTTTTCCTGATCTTCTAATGCTGACTGATCAATATTTAAACGCTGCAACTCCGCTTCAATCGGCTGTTTAATTTCAGTTAGTTTGGCTTGCAATTGTTTCTCCAAATCCTGCTTAAAGGCGCGCATTTCTTGTTCAAATACTTGTTTAAAGGCCGCCGACAACTGGTTGTCTAAATCCGAACTGGCACTAATTCTGGGCGACAATAAACGCCCTCTCAAACTTGCATCCACTTTAAATTGATGAATATCTGCAAAAGCCGGGGCCAAATAACGTGTGACCTGAGCCGAATTTGTCTGCGACAAGTCAAATACCGCATCACGATAATGGATGTTTAAATCAGCATCTAATTGACTCAACCCCGTCAACGCCATTTGGCCGGTTAAATTCGCTTTAGCTTGAGCAAGCTGCACTGGTAACACATCGGTTTTCGCCATCCACCATTGATTGACTTGGTAATCAATCCAATTGGCCTGCACGCTTGTTAAGAGTTTATCGGTCTCTAAGGTGGAACTATACCCCTCCATAACCAACGCGCTTTTTTGGGTTGTGGGACTAGCCGACAGATTAAACCGAATGGGTTTTTGGCTAAAGGTTTGGTCAAAATTCACATCACGCAGTTTCGCAGTGATCGCCCCCCACTCAATATCACCATCAAAGTCTAGGCGTTTGATCATAAATTTCGGTTGTTGATCAAACTCTTGAAATGCCACATTTTCACCTAACGCGCGTGGTTTTTTGGTTTGTTCAACCAAGGCTTTATTGGCGGCTGACTTGGCACGATATTCTTCGATCCATTTGATTAAAGGCAGCGCTTTACGATGCCAGTTCAGAGCTAACTGCAGTTTTTGCTGAACACTTTCGCCAAATAACAAATAGGTTAGGTTTGATAAACCCGATTGATCCATCGAATAGCTGGACAATAAGCGTTGTAAATCCTGGTCGGGCATTTTTTCGAGCTGACCTAGGCCTTGGCTTATTTCGGTATGGCGACTCTGGATAAATTTTTGGGCTTGCTGAATTGCGGCCTGATCGGCCTGCCAAGTTTTCTGCAGGGTTTTTAAGCGTTGCTCGCGTTGTTTAAGGTCATTGTGGTCTTTCACCTTGCCTTCAAAAATTGCTTTAAGCTCGGCTTCATAACGCGCTAAGCTTTGTGCGGTGGGCAAGCTATCTTCAATGTTTTTCCACTCGTTTTCTGTACTAGTGGCCAGCGTTTCGATCCGCTTAGCCTGGTCAACTGTATCCAAACGCTCACGTGCGATGACCTCTTTTGCATCCGGCATCGCGGCCGCAGGCAACTTGAATCCGGCCGACTTTTTGTCCGCCGTTTCGGCCTCTGTCGGCTGCGACGCCACCTTGATCGGCTTAGGTAACACGCCGCTGGTTTGACGCGGTTGATTTAAGGCTAATCCAGCCATCGTGATGTCCTCTATCACAAAACGTTTTACCACTAGATGATAAAGGTTGAGACTTAAACGTACTTGCTTTAACTCAACCAAGTTTTGCATCGGTTGTTCAGGGTCGGTAATTTGCACGCCCGCTAAATCAATCCCGATCGGATCAAAACTAAAGCTCAAATCGTCAATCTCAACTTTCGCTCCCCAAGCATTTGAGGCCACACTTTCAATTTTACTTTTCAGAGCCCAGCTGCTGACCAGATACCCCAAGCCGAACACGAGCCCGACCATAATCAACACCCCAATTAAACCCGACCACCGAATCCAGCCTTTGGGTTTAATCGGCTTGGCGGCTGGTTTTTGTGTTGGTGTAGATTCCGGTGTCTGTGTGGTTTGGTTTTGTTCGCTCATTTAAAAAATCCCGACATTTTTTCGGCTTTATCTGAAACTTTCAACATTTGGACCAGTTTAAATTTATTTACCCAAACCAAGAAACGCTGCCGATAAACACGCACCAGTAACCAACTTAAACCAAAAAATGGCAAAGCTAGACTATAAGCCACCAAAATACTGCCCATCACAATCGTATTGTTAAATGACATAAAACGCCAGAAAGCTTGGTTGTACCATTGTGTCCAGTGATCCACCAGGCCTGGATGGTTAAGTATCCACAACCCCAGCTGATGGAAAATAGGATCAAACGCATAAGCTAAGCCGGTAAATACCGCCCAAGACACCAACACCGCGGACATGTTGACTCTAAGCAGGATGATTAACAAAAGTGTTAATAAGGTATGCGGAAAAAACAACGGGGTGAGCCCAAGTAACAGACCCAACGTGAGCGAAAGGCCAATTTGCCCAGGATGCTGATTAGCATTAAGCGCTTTAAATAACTTAATAAATATCGTCACAGGGGCTACCTAATTAATTTAAACATAGTGGGCTAATTTTAAACCGAAACCCCTAAAACGCAACTGGCATTCAGTCGTTGCTTGCGTTATCTCAATTCCTGCGGATCAACATCCACACTCCAACGTACTTTGCTCGCTAAAGGTGATTGATAAATTTGCGATTCTATTGCACTAAACCAAGCCTGCAAAGCGGCTCGACTTTCGGACTGCATGAGTAAATGATAACGATAACGCCCTTGGCGTCGTTCCATCGGCGCACTCACCGGCCCCCAAACTTCACAAGGCTCGCTCACCTGTACGCCCAGCAAGGCGTCTTTTATGCCGTTTAAAAACGCCAGCGCTTGATTGATGTCGAAGGCTTCAGCACGCAGCAGAATTTGAAAGCCATAAGGCGGTAACTGGGCCGATTTACGCTCGGCTAAAGCTTGTTGTGCAAAGTCATCGTAGCCTTTTGAAACCAAGCGCATGAGCAAAGGATGCTCGGGATGGTGGGTTTGAATCATCACCTCACCTTTACGTTCAGCTCGACCTGCTCGACCTGCAACCTGCACGATCAACTGAGCCATACGTTCAGCGGCACGATAATCCACACTGAATAAACCTTGATCTAAATCTAACAACCCAACTAAGGTCACATTTGGAAAGTGATGGCCTTTGGCGAGCATTTGGGTGCCAATTAAAATATCCGCCTCACCACTGCGCGCTTGTTCGATTTTTTTGCCCAACGCACCTTTTAAACGTGTGGTATCGCGGTCAATTCGCACCAAGGTTTTTTCTGGAAACCAGGCACTCATGATCTGCTCTAAACGTTCGGTGCCTTGGCCGACGCGCACAAATTCTTTGCTCTGACAATCCGGGCAAACCAGCGGTTTTTTTTCGCTATAGCCACAATGATGACAACGCAGTTCATTCCAGGCCTGGTGGTAGGTTAAGTTGGCATCGCAACTTGGACAAGCGGCTTGCCAACCGCAATCATGACACATCAACACCGGC
This sequence comes from Thiomicrospira sp., assembly GCF_014859555.1. Lineage (GTDB taxonomy): Bacteria > Pseudomonadota > Gammaproteobacteria > Thiomicrospirales > Thiomicrospiraceae > Thiomicrospira. The sequence continues at coordinate 20,849 of NZ_JACUTY010000026.1, forward strand.
GCATAACCACGCCGATTTAAGAACAACAACACTTGGCCGTTGGTTTCTAAATGGCGTTGCATTGCGGCTTTAAGTGGCGCCGACACACCTTCTGCTAAACGTTCACCCCGAATATCCAATAAATGAATACGCGGCATTTCTGCGGCGGCCGCGCGTTGGGTTAACACCAGTTTTTGATAACGTCCCTGCTGCACATTGTAAAGCGACTCTAAAGATGGCGTAGCCGACCCCAACACCACCGGCACTTTATGCATTTGTGCACGCCGCACCAGCAAATCGCGCGCGGAGTAACGAAAACCATCTTGCTGCTTAAACGATAAATCGTGTTCTTCGTCAATAATGCACAAACCCAAATTCGCAAACGGGGTAAACAGCGCCGAACGTGTACCTAACAACACCTTAACTTCACCGCTGCGAATCGCCTGCCAAGCACAATGACGTTCTTGATCATTTAAACCGGAATGCAACGCCACCACACGTTGCTGCAAACTGGCTTCAAACCGTGCGGCGGTTTGTGGGGTTAAACCAATTTCTGGCACCAGCACTAAGGCTTGTTTTCCTTGTGCTAATACCGACTCAATCATCGCCAAATAAACTTCGGTTTTACCGCTACCGGTTACCCCTTGTAGCAAATAGGCACCAAACCCATCCTTTGCTGACAAAACACAATCCACCGCCGTTTGTTGCTCGGTATTTAATTGATGATTAGGTTTATCGGCAAATTGAACAGGCGGCAAACACGAACCATAACTCACATTTAGCCAGCCCTTGATTTGCCAAGTTTTGACTAGAGGTCGCCAGTTTTCAAACGCTTGATTGAGTTGGGCTTCCGACCAGGCCTGGTTGTTACTCAGTGCCTGCCAAATTGCACGCTGTTTGGGTGCATTTTTGGCTAAATCATCGACTGAGATGGTTTGACCCAACTCAGTACATTGCCATTGTTTTAGACCCTCAAGCGCCACGGATTCACCCGCACGCAAACGCTTGGGCAAAGCGGCCATAACCACTTCGCCAATCGGTTCATGATAATAACTCGCCGCCCAACTTAAAAAACTCAATTCCCGCTCACTAAATAATGGCTTTTCATCGAGTATTTCGGTCACCGTTTTGAGCTTACTGAGGTCATAGTCGCTTTCATTGCTTAACGCCAGAATCAAGCCGACTTTGGTTTTATTTCGAAACGGCAGCCGCACCCGTACACCTGGTCGCACTTGTTCAAATGGGCAATCGTAATCCAGCGCGGTTAAAAATGGGCCATTGAGGGCAACTTTGACAAACATGAGATTCTTTGGTTAAAAATTTAAGGTCATTATAAACGAGTCTGGGTCACTAACACGCTTCGCGTAAGTTGTTTTGCGCCTAGTTCAGGGTCATAATGAAGATCAGAGCACAAAAAATTAAAGGTCAAACCATTGAAACAGCCAAACACTCCTAACCACTATCTTTGGGTCATCTTACCAGGCCTGGTGGTTCTTTTGATTTTGGCTTTAGCCATGCCCAGTTTATTTGGACAAGCCATTTGGCCAAATATTCCATTGCATTCCACCATCGAGGGTGCGGGGGTTTTGCTGAACCTCAGCCTAGGTTTATATCTGATACTGCTGATCCACGCTGACAAACTTGGTAACCGATTTTATTGGATTGCGTCTGGTTTTATTGCGATGGCGGTGATCGGCGCGTTTCACGGCAGTGTTGAGCCCGGCAACACCTTTGTTAGTTTGCATAGTTTGGGCGTATTGGTTGGCGGCCTGTTTTTTGCGCTCATCGCTTTACCGCAATCTTGGCATCAGGCACGTTGGCTTAAGCAACTACCTTGGATGAGTTTATTTGGTGCCTTATGTTTGAGTTTTATGACCCTCATCGCCAGCCATTTATTTCCAGACATGCTGTATGAAGACGGTATATTTAGCCAGACTGCGATTCTATTTAACAGCATCGGGGCCGCTGGTTTTTTTATTGCCAGCCTAAAATTAATGCTGAATTCTCAAACTCACCTTTCGCATCATACTTTGGCTATTTTGGCTTTAATGCTGGCGGTATCGGCGGTCTTGTTTGAATATTCGGCCCTGTGGGATGCCACTTGGTGGCTTTGGCATTTTTTACGTTTGGCCGCCTTGTCTTTGCTGTTGGGGTATTTTTTTGTCTGGTTTTATCAACAAGCTCAACACACCAAACAACAAGCCGAAAAGCTCGAAACCTTGGCGTTTCGCGATGCCCTCACCCAGCTACCTAACCGTGCCTTGTTTTACCAACAACTGGATCAAGAACTCAAACAAGCCCAGCGTGACAAACATAACCTAGCGCTGCTTTTTATCGACCTTGATCGCTTTAAACACGTAAACGATAATTTAGGCCACGACGTGGGTGACAAGCTGCTGATTGCGGTCGCGCAACGATTAAGCCAATCTTTACGTCAATCGGATTTATTGGCACGTATAGGCGGCGATGAATTTACGGTGATTTTAAATGGCGCACAAACCCACGAGACCGCCGGTAAAGTCGCGCAGAATATTATTGACGGCCTTTCTCCTTCTTACCATATCGAAGGTCATACCTTGCAGATAGGTGCCAGCATTGGCATCGCTTTTTATCCGGATGATGCCCAAGAAATAAGCACCTTAATGCGTTTAGCCGACACCGCGATGTATTTAGCCAAATCCGGCGGGCGCAATACCTTCCGCTTTTATGAAGCCAAATTGATTAATTAGCGTGTTATTTAATCGGGTGGATTTAACTAGCCAACGCGCTCTTGTTACAAAAACCGCGTTAGAATAACGTTTTTTATTCAAACCTATTATCAACATGAAACTAAACCCTACTTATGTTTTCTTAAACCAATTTCTTAGTTGGCAAAACCGTTTTCAATCCCATGTCGGTCATGGTGTCGCTTGGTTAACTTTGGTGTTGGTTGTATTAGCCAGCTTAGCGGTGACTTTGCGTTATGGTTTCGATTTCAGCTCTACCAAATTAGACGAAAGCCTACTGTATGTACATGGCTTAATTTTTATGCTTGGGCTGGCTTATACCTACCAGCAAAATCAACATGTGCGCGTGGATGTGTTTTATGAGCGTGCATCAAAACGCCGCAAAGATTGGATTAACCTAGTGGGCGCAGTGTTTTTTGTATTGCCGATGATGGTTTTTATTATTTGGGCGGGCTGGGATTATGTTGCCGCCAGTTGGGCGATTCAAGAACGCTCGGCCGATGCCAGTGGATTGGCTTATTTGTATCTGCTTAAAAGCGTGATTCTGGTCAGTGCAGGCCTGGTGCTTTTGCAAACTCTGGCTTTTATTGCGCAATATAGTTTAGCGTTATTTGCCGCCGACCAGCTAGATTCACGTGTTGTAGCCGAGCAGTTTCAAGATGAATTGCAGGAGGGCATTTAACGATGGAATGGCTTGCTCTGCTGTTATTTGCATTGGTTTTATTGGCCTTAATAATTGGTTTTCCAGTCGCCTTTACACTCGCCGGTGTGTCGTTATTATTTGCTTTGGGTGCCAGCTTATTTGGTGTATTTGACATGGCATTTTTAAACAG
>NZ_JACUTY010000027.1 GCF_014859555.1 Thiomicrospira sp.
AATGCCAATGCCAATGCCAATGCCAATGGCGTGGCTGGCCAAGCACAAACGCAAAACCCGGTGAGCGAATTATCTTCCAAACCTTTGCAGGAAGTGCAAGCGCCAGTGCAAAGCTTTCAGCAGCAACTGAGTCAATCTAACCTGCAGCAGCAGGCGATGAACTTGACTCTACGAGATCAATTGGCTCAACAGCAACAACAAACCTTAAAAGCATCGGATATTAAATACAAAACTGCGGATGGCGAAGGCGAGCTTGAATTGTTAGCCGCTCAGCCAGCGGGAGCGGAGCGTAAATCGAATGCCCCAGCCTTGGCTTCGATAGCTTACCCGTTACGCCATCCGCAATGGGCTCAGTCGGTTGGTAAACGCATTGTGTTTATGGCGAATCAACAGATGCAACAGGCACAGATTAGCCTAAATCCGGATAAGTTGGGACCCATTCAATTAAGATTGCAGCTGGATCGAGATCAAATGGTGACGGTATCCATGACGGCTCAGCATGGTGCTACGCGTGAAGCGTTAGACGCCGCGATACCAAGGTTAAAAGAGATGTTGGAACAAGCCGGTATTCGTTTTGATGAGGTTAAGGTGGAAGATGAAGAAGTTTTTGAACAAGGAAATCAAAGTCAAAACGCGGCGTCAGACAAGGTAAAAGCAGAGGCACTGAATACCTCAGAAGACGATGGTAAAGATACGCCATCGTCTACAAAACAAACAGATAATATGATCGATTTTTATGCTTAGGAGTAGAAGAATGAAAGCCGTTAGCAAAGGACTGTTTTTAGGAGGGCTGAGTTTGCCTGCAATCAGTATGGCTAATACTGAAGTGACAACGGGTTCGATGATTGGTTTTGTTGCGGTCGCAGTGGGCGTAACCGCTGTAATCGTTAGTGCATTAATCTACTTATTGTGGTGTAATAAGGCGGGCGTATGTGAGCAGTCTGAATTAGTTGACGAGTTAAATCAGTTTAGCTACGATGATCGTTTTGATCAAGTCTTAAAGACACCAAACACAAACCCTAAGTTGCTGAAGGCCTTAAACCAGTTGCTTGAACAAGCACAGGAAAAGTTAGATCAACGTTCGAAAGAAGTGGCGAGCTATCAGTCTGAAGTTGAAGGCTTACAGCAACAGGTGAACAGTCTAAACTCGGCTTTAGCAGGTGCCCAGCAAGAGACAGAAGAAGCACGCGCTGCGGCAGAAACCGGCTTTGATGTGAGTGAGTTATTTGAGCTTTCGGAGCAGGTAGAGCAAGCCGTAGAGCGCATGAGTCACGGTTCAGCGGCGGGTATGTCTTCCGCAGAAAACGTGATTACAGAAGTGAGTGGTTTGACTGAGGAAGTCACACGTGCGACCGAGGTGATTAAACAACTTGAGTCCGATAGTAGTAACATTGGCACGGTTTTGGTTTTGATTCGTGATATTGCTGAACAAACCAACTTGCTGGCTCTGAACGCGGCAATTGAAGCGGCTCGAGCGGGTGAACACGGTCGAGGCTTTGCCGTTGTGGCGGACGAGGTTAGAATACTGGCCGGTAAAACCCAGCAAGCCACAACCGAAATCCAAACTATCATAGAAGAATTGCAGCAGCGAGCTCGTAATGCCGTTCAAGTGATGGAGCATGGACAAGAACGTGTTGAGAACACACAAACACAAGCCAGTAAAGTTAGTGAATTTTTACACGATATTGCAACCAGCTTGAATCAGTTAAAGTCAGCTCAAGACGCTTTGACCCATGTTATTAAACGCTAGTAACAAAACAACAACCAGGCCTGGTGCCTGGTTTTGTTGTGTGGGATGAGCGTCTGAACCTAATCGTTTTATTAAAAGGGTAAATATACAGTGAAGGCGATTGTCGGAACACTTATCGTTTTAGGATGTTTTTTTGGTGGGTATTTGCCGCATGGGAGTGCGGCAATTCTGTTTCAACCACTTGAATTTCTTATTATTTTTGGCTGTGCTTTCGGTGCTTATGTCATTGGCAACCCCGGCTGGATTATTAAAGGTGGTTTTGCTGGTGCCTTATCGTTAGCCAAGCCATCCAGTTTTAATAAACAACTTTATATGGACTTGCTGGGTTTGATGTTTCGTATTTTTAATAAAGCTCGCCGTGAAGGTTTAATGGCGATTGAAGCGGATGTTGAAGAGCCACATGAAAGTGAGATTTTTAATGCCTACCCTAAAATCGCAAAAGACCATCATGTGGTCGATTTTGTTTGCGACTATCTGCGCTTAATGATTAGCGGTGCCAGCAACCCTTACCAATTAGAAGATTTGATGATTCTCGAACTAGACGTTCACCATCACGAAGCCATGGCACCTTCAGAGGCGGTCGGCAAGGTAGCCGAGGCCTTGCCTGGCTTTGGTATTGTGGCGGCGGTATTGGGTATTATCGTAACCATGAGTTACTTGGATGCCGGTCCCATGGAAATTGCCCACCATATGTCAGTTGCCCTAGTGGGAACCTTTTTGGGGATTATTGCGGCTTACGGTTTTGTAGGGCCCATCGCTTCCGATATGGGAAATCGTGCACACGAATCCAGCGCGTTTTTTACGACGATTAAAACCTGTTTAATGGCTAATTTGAATGGTTATGCACCTCAGATTGCGATTGAGTTTGGGCGTAAGTCGATTCCGGGTAAGTTACGCCCGTCCTTTAATGAGGTAGATGAGTACTTGCAAACTCAAAAATAACGGTCAGTGACAAAATAACATGAGTGATGAACAGTCCATAATTATCAAACGAGTTAATAAGTGCCCCCATGTTCGACATGGTGGCGCTTGGAAAGTCGCGTTTGCCGATTTTATGACCGCGGCGATGGCCTTCTTTCTGATGTTGTGGATTTTAGGTGGAACCAGCGATTCAGAACTTAAATCCATGGCCGAGTATTTTCGTGATCCTACTGTAATTGAAGCTTCCCCTGAAATTCTAATCCAATCTGAGCGAGCGGGACAAGCGACGGATTCGGTGATTGATATGGGGGGGCATACAGATGCACCGCGCGGTGATAAATTGGATGAAATTGATGAGGCCCAGCTTAAGCAAGAACAACAAGAAATGCAACAGCTTAAGCAGGAGTTGGAGCAACGTATTGAAGCTTCGCCAGTATTACAAGAGTTTAAGGAACAGCTTAAACTTGATATCACACCGAATGGATTGCAGGTTCAGGTAATTGATGACCGCCGTCGTCCCATGTTTGATGCGGGGGTTGATGCACCAAGAGCTTATGCACAAACGATTATTAGAGAGTTGGGCGGTGTGCTGGCCAAAAGTTCAAGCAAAATTAGTGTGGCGGGTCATACCGACTCGTCAAGTTATGGCGCAAACGCTCAATACACTAACTGGGAGTTGTCAGCCGATCGTGCTAATGCCGCAAGACGTTTAATTTTACAAGGTGGCGTGGCGGCAGACAAGATTGTGCAGGTAGTTGGGCTTTCCGATACCGTTCTGTTTGACAAAGAAAATCCTTATAACCCGCGGAATCGCCGAATCACGATCGTGGTGTTAAACCAGGAGGCAATTGCTCGAATCCGCTCATTGAGTGATGCGCAGGTTTTGGGTAGCACGGGTGCCGAATTACGAAACATCCGATGATTTTCGGTGTTACAATTTTCAATTAAATCATAACTAGGAAAAACAAGCATGGCGGAAGAAGAAGTCCAACCAGAAAAGAAAAGTGGCAAAGGCTTAATCATAGCACTCGTTGTGGTGGTTTTATTGCTGATAATTGGCATGGGTGTAATGGCGATGATGCTGCTTAACTCTGGTGCTAGTGGCGCGTCAGGTGACGAGGTCGTTGCTGAATCGGTTTCACCTTATAAAGAGTATCCAGCACCGCCAGCGGGCACACCCCCATCTTATTATGAAATGAAGTTTGTCGTGAATTTTAAAGGTGAAGGAAGGGCACGTTTTTTGGCGGTTGACTTGAAATTTATGTCTCGCTACCCTGAGTTAATTGAAGATATGGAGCATATTCGCCCAATTCTGCAAAATGATCTGCAGATGTTGTTGCGTAACCAAACGCATACTGAATTGAGTCAAGATGATGGTCAAGAGGTCTTGCGTCAGCGTATTTTAGAAATTGGTCGGGCGGCGGCACAAGATAATGGTCTGAATCCAGAATATGTGCAAAATGTGTTTTTGACACGATTCGTGATGCAGTAAGGATTATTAAATGGATGATATCCTAAGCCAAGATGAGGTTGATGCACTCCTTCGCGGTATGGGCGACGGTGATGTTGAAACTGAAAATGATGAGGCGAGTGATGGCTCGGCTAAAGTCTATGACTTTACCAACCAAGAGCGCATTATACGTGGACGGCTTCCCGCATTGGATATTATTAATGAACGCTTCGCGAGAGGGTTTCAACGTCATTTTAATGAGATGATTTTAGCCAGCGTTGAAGTGACGGCCGGTGAAGTTAAAATCATTAAAATGATTGATTACCTGCGTAATTTGTTTGTGCCGACCAGTCTTAATATTTATCGCATTAACCCACTGAATGGTATCTCCTTATTTACACTGGATTCGAAGCTCATTTTTACCGCCGTTGATATCTATTTTGGTGGTACTGGGTTGTTGCCTTTCAAAATTGAAGGCCGTGAATATACCCCGGTTGAAATGAGTATGATCCGCAGTATCTTAGATATCTCGACTGAAAACATGCGCAAAGCTTGGGCTCCAGTAATGGATGTCGAGATTGAATATATGCATTCTGAAATGAACCCTAAGTTCGCTGGTATTGTAGATGCCACTGATATGATTGTAGTGAGTCCTATTAATGTGCGTTTTGAAGGGGTAGAGGGGCGCGTTGACATCGTTATGCCATATGCGATGTTAGAGCCCGTTCGTGACAAGCTTGAAGAAGGTATGCAAAACCTTCAAGGTGAGTCCGATAACCGCTGGTCGAAAACCTTGAGAGAAGAGTCGAAAAATATTGAGATAACAATCAATGCGGTATTAGCGGAAGTGGCGATGGATATGAGCGATATTTTAAATATGGAAACGGGAGATATTATCCCGATTGACATGCCAAAATCTGTCACGTTGCGGGCTGAAGGGATTGCGTTGGCGCATGGTAAAGTCGGCATCAGCAACGCCAAAAAAGCCATAAAAATTGAAGAAATTTTACATCATCCTGCTTATCATGAGCGAATGATCGATAATGTGAAGGACTGGTACAATGAGTGATCAAGAAGAATTGGATGCATGGGGTGACGCTTTAAACGAACAGGCTGAATCGGAAGGCGCGGCGGATGACATAGGCTCAGATGATGACCCTTGGGGAGACGCGCTGAGTGAACAGTCGAAAGTCGAAGCGGCTGAAGGTGCGAAAGCGACAAAAGCGGGGGCGATGGATGCGGCCGCTTTTGAAGCTTTAAGTGCGGAGCGTGGTAACTCAAAAAACAAGGTTGATTTGGACGTTGTTTTAGATATTCCGGTGACGTTACAGCTTGAAATTGGGCGTGCTAAAGTATCTATCCGAAATTTATTATCTTATACTCAAGGCTCGGTCGTTGAGATGGATAGGTTGGCCGGTGAGCCTTTAGATTTATTGGTAAACGGCACCTTAATTGCGCACGGTGAAGTTGTAGTGGTGAATGATAAATTTGGGGTACGTTTAACCGATGTAATCAGCCCACAAGAACGGATTAAGAAGCTTAAATGATAAGCTTTAAACGGTTATTAACAACTTGTATGATGGGGTTGGTTACCCTGAGCGGGGCGGTTTTCGCAGAAGATACACCGAGTTCGCAAGTGGGAGGGTCTTTAATCAGGCCTGGTGATTACTTGGGGCAGATTATGGTTTCTTTGCTTTTAGTGCTGGCGATCATATTCGTAGGTGCTTGGTTGGTGCGTCGATATGGCCGTTTTTCAGCGGTCGCGGATGGTCAGCTTCGTGTGTTAGGTATGTTGTCGGTCGGCCAAAAAGAACGTATCATGCTACTGCAAGTTGGTCGCCAGCAGCTGTTGGTTGGTGTTACCTCAAGTCGAATTACGACCTTGCATACACTTGACGAACCAATAGATGTTCAAGATCCGGAGTTAGTCGCTCCCTTGAAACCCTCTTTTGCGCAACGTTTTCAAGATGCACTAAAGCAAAGACACACTGGTGAAAATAGTTAAATTCTTTCTCTTCTTATTATTATCTTGTTCTCCCATTCTTGCCCAGGCCATGCCTGGTATTCCTGCATTTACGGTCGAAACTGATGCGCAAGGTAATCAAGATTACAGCTTAACGTTGCAAATTTTGCTGCTAATGACAGGCTTAACCCTGTTGCCAGCGGCATTAATTGCCACCACCTCTTTTTTACGTATTATTATTGTGCTAGCTTTATTGCGACAGGCTTTGGGCACAATGCAAACGCCATCCGGTCAAGTTTTGATCGGCTTGGCGTTATTTTTAACGTTATTTATTATGTCACCCGTTCTGGATCGGATTTACAACACGGCAGTCAGTCCTTATTTAGAAGAGCAAATGGATTTTAGGCAGGCGGTTGATTTGGCGGTTATACCGATGCATCAGTTTATGATTGAGCAAACACGTGAGTCAGATTTAGGCATGTTTGCCGAGATGGCCGGTATTAGTTTGATCTCACCAGAAGAAGTGCCGCTTAGGGTGTTGGTGCCGGCTTTTATGACGAGTGAACTTAAAACCGCATTTCAAATTGGCTTTATGATTTTTATCCCGTTTTTGATTATTGATTTAGTGATTGCGAGTTTATTGATGTCGATGGGCATGATGATGTTATCGCCGATGATTATATCCTTACCCTTTAAGTTGATGTTGTTTGTTTTGATTGATGGCTGGGCATTAGTAGTTGGCACACTGGCGAATAGTTTTGTCGTGGTCGGGGGAGGTTAGATGCAGCCAGAAACCGTATTAACACTCGGGCAGAAAATGCTAGAAGTGGTCGTGATGTTAGCCGCGCCACTTTTAATTCCGGCTTTGTTGGTCGGCTTGTTGATTGGTATGTTTCAGGCCGCCACTCAAATCAACGAGATGACACTGAGTTTTATACCTAAGTTAGCGGTCGTTGTTCTGGCTCTGATGATTGCAGGACCTTGGATGTTAACCACCTTGATCTCCTACACAACCGAGCTGTATATGAACATTCCTGCACTGATCGGTTAATCATGTCTTTCTCCTATCAAGAACTCCTTCAATTGATAGGCTTGTACTTTTGGCCTTTTGTTCGTATCGGCGCTATGTTGTCGATCATCCCCCTGTTTGGAATGCGTTCAGTTCCTGTACGATCTCGTCTTATCCTTACCCTGTTAATTACCGTTGCTGTTGCGCCAATGTTGACCTTGCCTCCTCCGGTGGATCCGTTTAGTTGGACTGGGTTAATGTATATTGTGCAGCAGATATTAATCGGGCTGGCGATGGGCGTGATTTTCTTGGTTGTGTTTCAAGCCTTTGTTATAGCCGGTCATATGATCGCAATGGGGATGGGCTTGGCGTTTGCATCCATGGTTGATCCTGCCAGTGGGGTTCAAGCCCCAGTTGTTTCCCAGTATTTTACAATTGTTGTGACCCTACTTTTTTTAGCTTTAAATGGTCACTTAATGGTAATTTATGCGGTAGTGGATAGCTTCCACTATTTGCCCGTTGGCACTCAGATGTTAACGACTGAGAGCTTTAAATTGGTGTATGAGTTTGGTGGTTATATGTTTTCAGCGGGGGTGTTGGTGGCTTTACCGGCGATTACTGCGTTGCTTTTAATTAACATTTCATTTGGTGTGATTACGCGTGCCGCGCCAGCCTTAAATATTTTTGCCGTAGGGTTTCCGATTACCTTGTTAGCAGGCCTGGTGATGATGATTTACACGACACCGATGGTTTTGCCTCACTTACAAGAGTTGATGACACGAGCCATGGAAGCGTTTCAAATGTTACAACTTAATCCAGTTTAGGTGTAATACATGGCAGAAAATGACAGCGGCCAAGAAAAAACCGAAGAACCCTCCGAGAAAAAGTTACGAGAGGCGAGTGAGAAAGGGCAAATAGCTCGGTCAAAAGAACTCACCACATTTTTAATGGTAATCTCGGCATCGCTGTTTTTGTATTTTTTCGGTGCCGGTATGATTCAGTCATTTCAAGTGATTATGGTGAATGGCTTAAGTTTTGATCGTGACCACGCATTTGATCCAGCGAAAATGTTTGATTTAATATTGGGCTTGTTGGCCGAGTCTTTAATGATGTTAATGCCGTTCTTTATCTTGATGGTGTTTGTCGCCATTATCGGCTCATCATTATTGGGAGGATTTAACTTTAGCGCACAAGCCATGTCCCCTAAGTTTAGCAAATTAAATCCGCTGAAAGGGCTTAAGCGCATGGTGTCGACTCAGGCTTTAATGGAATTATTAAAAGCCTTAGCCAAATTTACCCTGGTGTTAACGGTCGCGATATATTTTTTATGGCATGTGTATGCAGAGGTTATTGGCATTGGCAGTCAAGCTTTGCATGTCGCTTTAGCGCATTCGGCCAAAATTATTATTGAAGCCTTTATTTTTGTTAGTTTAGCCTTGATTGTGGTAGCCGCAGTGGATGTGCCTTTTCAAGTTTGGCAGCACACCACCAAATTAAAAATGACCAAGCAAGAAGTTAAAGAAGAATATAAACAACAAGAAGGTAACCCAGAAGTTAAAGGGCGAATTCGTCAGATTCAACGCGAAATGTCGCAACGTCGCATGATGCAAAAAGTGCCCGAGGCGGATGTGATTATAACCAACCCAACTCATTTCGCGATTGCTTTAAAATACGAACAAGACTCGATGCGGGCTCCAATTGTATTGGCCGCCGGAGTCGATTTTATGGCGGCACAAATTAGAACTCTGGCGCAAGAGCATAAAATTCCTATTATAGAGGCGCCGCCACTAGCGCGTGCTTTGTACTATAATGCCGAGATTGATCAACCTATACCGGACTCTTTGTTCAAAGCGGTGGCGGCTGTATTGGCTTATGTGTTCGGTTTGCGCGATAATAAACGAACAAAACCACTGGATGTCAGCGGGCTTGAAATACCTGATGATCTAAAAACTGAGTCCTAACTAACGGAACATAATGGATATTCAAAAGATTTTTCAACAAGCCAAGAATTCTCTAAAAAGTGGGCTTGGGGCACCAATACTAATCCTAGCATTGCTGGGTATGATTACGATTCCATTGCCCCCGATTTTGTTGGATATTTTCTTTACCTTTAATATTGTGATTTCATTGGTTGTGCTTATGGTCACAGTTTATGCCAAGCGCGTGCTGGATTTTGCTGTTTTTCCGACCGTTATTTTGATTGCCACCTTGTTCCGTTTATCACTCAATATTGCCTCTACGCGTGTAATTTTGCTGGAAGGCCAAAACGGCGGGGATGCCGCCGGTAAAGTGATTGAGGCATTTGGTGCATTTGTCATTGGTGGCAACTACGCGGTGGGTTTAATTGTATTTGCGATCTTGGTTATTATTAACTTTGTTGTTGTCACTAAAGGGGCGGGACGCGTTGCCGAAGTCAGTGCTCGATTTACATTGGATTCGATGCCGGGTAAACAGATGGCAATCGATGCCGATTTAAATGCGGGTTTAATTACGCAAGAAGAAGCGCAAGAACGTCGTAAAGAAATCACGATGGAGGCGGACTTTTACGGTTCAATGGATGGTGCCAGCAAGTTTGTGCGCGGTGATGCGATCGCAGGCATTATTATTCTGATTATTAATATTATTGGTGGTTTTGCCATTGGTGTTGGTCAACATGGCCTAAGTTTTGGTGAAGCCGTTGAAATTTATACCTTATTAACCATTGGCGATGGTTTGGTGGCTCAAATACCGGCCTTACTTTTATCGACCGCCACCGCGATTATTGTGACCCGAGTTTCGGGTGATAAAGAAGACATGGGTGAGCAGCTTGAGTCGCAAATGTTTTCTAGTCCTAAAGCTTTAGGTATCACTGCCGGAATCGTTGGGGCAATGGGCATGATTCCCGGTATGCCTAATTTTGCTTTCTTATCTTTTGCCGTTTTATCTGGTTTTGGCGCATATCTGATTCACCGTAATCAACAGAAAAAAACCACAGCCGAGCAAAGTTTAATAGAACCCGACTTTGCAGAGGAGTCGAAGCCGGCCGAGTTAGATTGGGATGATGTTCAAAGTGTTGATGTGCTTGGCCTTGAGGTGGGGTATCGACTCATTCCGATGGTTGATCAATCTCAAAATGGTCAATTGCTTGAGCGGATTCGTGGTGTGCGGCGTAAAGTATCACAAGACCTAGGTTTTTTAGTTTCCCCCGTGCATATCCGTGACAACTTGGACTTAAAACCTAACCAGTATAGAATCATGTTGATGGGCGTGCCTTCAGGTGAAGGTGAGGTGATGCCAGATCGAGAAATGGCGATTAATCCCGGTAATGTATATGGCGAGATAGCCGGTACACCTACCCAAGACCCAACCTTTGGCTTGGAAGCGGTTTGGATCGACCCGGCGGATCGTGATCAGGCACAAGCACTAGGTTACACGGTTGTTGATTCCAGTACGGTTGTAGCTACCCATGTTAGTCAGGTTATTCAGGATTATGCGTTTGAGTTATTAGGTTTTGATGAAACTCAGCAACTGTTAGATAAGTTAAAAGCGACCTCGCCCAAATTGGTCGATGAGTTGATTCCAGACCAGTTATCGCTAGCGGTACTGGTGAAAGTGCTACAAAGCTTGTTGGAAGAGAAGGTGTCTATTCGTGACATGCGCACGATTGTTGAGGCTATTTCTGAAAAAGTCGGTCAAACGCGCGATTCAAGTCAGCTCATAATGCATGTTCGCGCTGCGCTGGGTCGTTCAATTATTCAAGATATTGTCGGCATGAATACGGAGCTTAAGGTGATTACGCTTGAGCCTTCGTTAGAACAATTGTTATTACAGGCTACGCAGGGTGCGCCGGATGGTCAGTTGGCTATTGAGCCAGGCTTGGCGGAGCGTTTGCATGGTACGTTAAAAGAAGAGTCACAAAAAGTCGAAATGGATGGGCAGGCTCCGGTGTTATTGGTGGCGCCTCAGATTCGTGCTCAATTGGCGCGTTTATTTAAGTTTAGTTTGCCGAATTTACATATTTTAGCTTATTCAGAAGTACCGGAAAATCGGCAAATCAGTGTGGTAGCAAACGTTGGGAATGGTTGAGATGAATCAGGAGTTTCTTAGTGAAAATTAAGCGTTATGTGGCGCCAACAATGCGGCAGGCTATGACCAAGGTTCGTGAAGATCAGGGTCTCGAAGCGGTGATTCTGTCTACGCGCAGCTTGCCAGAAGGTGTCGAGGTTGTGGCGGCAATTGACCCGGAAGCGATTGAACACCACCAAAAACACCAGCGCGAACAAGTTCATGCTACTTACCAAGCGCCGTTAGATCAGCATTTTTCAGCGCCTCCTGCGATGCCAAGTATGCAGGGCTCAGAGCTTGATAAAATGTCACAAGAGTTACAAGCCGTACGTAACTTACTCGAACAACAGTTATCTGGATTGGCTTGGGGGCAATCTGAAATCGCTCAGCCGAATAAGGTCAGTTTGTTAAAGCGTTTGATGGGGTTGGGTTTAAGTTGGGAGCTGAGTCAGCAACTGGTTCAAGACGTGCAGCAAGACGAAGAGCAGGCCTGGTCCTTTTTGTTACAAGATATTGAAAGCTTAATTCCTAAGCATGAGCGAGATATTATCGATGGCGGTGGCATTGTTGCCCTGGTTGGGCCGACGGGAGTGGGAAAAACCACTACCATCGCAAAAATAGCCAGTCGTTTCGTAATGCGTTATGGCGCGAACCAATTGGCGTTGATTACAACCGATTGTTATAAAATTGGTGCGCAGGAGCAGTTGCGCACCTTTGCTGAATTGATTGGTGTACCGGTTTATGTTGCCAATACTCAGGGCGAACTCTACGCATTATTGTCGTCATTAAATATGAAGCGCTTGGTGTTAATTGATACGGCGGGCATGAGTCAACGTGATTTACAGTTGTCTCAACAACTTACATCAGGTCATGCAGGAGCTGGTTCGGTCAGAAACTATCTGGTTTTATCGGCCGCCACGCAATTAAATGTGATGCGGGACATCGTTAATTCTTTTGGTCAGGTTGTCCTAAAAGGCTGTATTTTGACAAAAGTAGATGAAGCCTTACAGTTGGGCAATGTGATTAGTGTATTGATTGAAACTGAATTGCCAATGGCCTATGTTTCGATTGGTCAGCGAGTGCCAGAAGATTTACAAAAAATGACGGCCAGCGAGTTAATTGATCGTGCGATTGTTTTAGGCCAGCAAGTGAGCAATACCCATGATGATTTATTGTACCGAATCGGCATGGGCAAGGAGATGTCAAATGCACAATGATCAAGCCGCTGGCCTGCGTGCAATGCGGCGTTCGCCACAAACATCGCGTGCAAATCTAGCGCAACAAAAAACAACTCAAAAGCCCGTACGTGTTATCACAGTTGCGAGTGGAAAAGGCGGGGTTGGTAAAACTAATTTATCGGTTAACTTGGCTATTTCGCTCAGCAAACTGGGTGGCCGAGTGTTGCTAATGGATGCAGATATGAGTCTTGCCAATGTCGATATCATGCTGGGTTTGCAGACCAAGTACAACTTGTCTCATGTTCTTGATGGTCAAAAAACTTTGCGAGAAGTCATTGTTGATGGACCGGGTGGTATTCGGATTATTCCGGCGGCTTCCGGGGTAAAACGCATGGCACAATTAAGCGCTTTAGAGAATGCTGGCATTATTAATGCTTTTGCAGAATTATCAGATGAATTAGATGTCTTGATTGTTGATACGGCAGCGGGTATAGCCGATAGTGTAGTGAGTTATTGTCGAGCAGCCCAAGAAGTTATTGTGGTGGTTTGTGATGAACCAGCTTCGATAACGGACGCATATGCACTTATAAAAGTATTAAGCCGCGACTATCAAGTTACCCGCTTTCGCTTAGTGGCCAATATGAGCCGCTCGCCCGCTCATAGCCAGCGTCTATATGAAAAGTTTTCGCGCGTTTGTGAGCAGTTTTTGCAGGTGCATATAGATTATTTTGGTACAGTGCCTTTTGATCAAGCGTTACGAGACGCGGTGCAAAAGCAAGTGCCGGTAACATTAAATCAACCGATGAGTCCGTCAGCTAAAGCCTTTCGAGACATGGCTAAAAAGTTACAAACTTGGCCAGTACCAAGTGATGCGACGGGTTATTTGCAGTTTTTTGTAGAAAGTTTGTTTAAACGCAATAGTCATTGACGGAGTCAAATCAGATGAACGGAGCCAGTTTATATAACCAGGTGCAGTCGACTCAAGACAGTCCTTTAGGGGGTGTTGAGCAATATTTGCCCTTAGTTAAAAAAATTGCCTATCATCTGAAAGGCCGTTTACCCAATAGTGTATTTGTAGACGATTTAATCCAATCCGGTGTGATTGGTTTAATGGAAGCGCTGCAAAAATACAATGTTACCCAAGGCGCGAGTTTTGAAACCTATGCGGGCATACGAATTCGAGGTGCGATGCTGGATGAGATTCGTAAAGGTGACTGGACACCACGCTCGGTGCATCGAAAGTCACGCGAAGTGAGTGGCGCGATGGCGAGTGTTGAAGCTAGATTGGGTCGCGAAGCTCACGATAGTGAAGTGGCTGAGGAGTTAGGTGTTACGCTTAGTGAATATCATCAAATACTGCTTGATACCAGTAGCGCCCAACTGCTTTCAATTGATGAACCGGATCATGAAGACTTATCAGAAGATCAGCTTGATAGCCACACAAAGTCCCCACTTGCTGATCTGGCCGATTCGGGATTTAAACAAGGCTTAACGCAAGCGATTGAGCAACTGCCAGAAAAAGAGCGTTTGGTGATGGCGCTTTATTATGATGAAGAGCTTAATTTAAAAGAAATCGGTCAAGTATTGGAAGTTAGTGAATCACGGGTGAGCCAAATTCACACTCAAGCCATAAAACGATTGCGATCCAGGTTATCAGACTGGATTTAGCGTGCTAAAATAACAAAAAATAGATTCAGGAAATCGAAATGCAAATCAATAGAGATATGAAAATTTTAGTGGTGGACGATTTTTCTACTATGCGTCGAATTGTTAAAAACCTGTTAAAAGAACTGGGCTTTAGTCATTTCGATGAAGCGGATGACGGTTCAACCGCTTGGCCGATGGTGCAAACAGGCAAGTATGACTTTATTGTGAGTGACTGGAACATGCCTCAAATGACCGGTTTGCAGTTGTTAAAAAATGTACGTGCCGATGAAAAGTTAAAAGAGACGCCTTTTCTGCTGATCACAGCAGAAGCGAAACGCAGTCAAATTTTAGAAGCGGCTCAAGCAGGGGTGGATGGCTATATTGTTAAACCCTTCACGGCCGCGACGCTAAATGCAAAGATTGAAAAAATATTTGAAAATGTGGCTAAACGAGCCCAAGCTGCAGAGTAATCATCAAGAGAAGAGCTTATTTCGGTAAGCTCTTTTTTTATATCCAACCCTTCCTTTCTATTAAAATACGCTGTATTGACAGGTTTTATTTACCTAGGTAATAATGTCCAGGCTTATTAATTCATATTTCGAGGTGCAAGGTGTCGTTATTAACCCAAATTAGTATTTCTGACGTACAAACATTATTATCTGATTTAGAGGCTGGTGACTTGATTGCCGCAGGTGCACAGCTTGATAAATTAACCCAGTTACGTGAGCATGAACTTTATCAAGAACTGGGCAAGATAACGCGCAACCTGCATGATACGCTAAAAGAAATTGATGATACTGAGTTGTTGCAGCAAGTAAAACATGACTTACCGGATGTTTCCGAGCGCCTAGAGTATGTTATGACCTCCACTGAAGAGGCCAGTGCTAAAACCTTGAGTGCGGCCGAGACTTTAGCTGAACGTCTTGATCAAGTTAATGAATTCATGGCGGAATTATCTTCTGATCAATTGCAGGCTGTTAAGCCTTTACTTGATGATGCATCAAGCCAAGTGACAAATATTATGATGGCACAATCTTTCCAAGACTTAACCGGTCAGGTTTTGAATCGCATTATGGTTGTGATGGGTGCTTTTGAACACAGCCTACTCGATTTAATTTCGCGATCCGGTCATGATTTATCTTCTGTTCCTGAACGTAGTGAATCCTCAAAACGAGAAAATGAACTAAAAGGGATAGGCCCGAATGTCACTAAATCCAGTCAAAAAGATAACTTGTCTTCTCAAGACGATGTCGATGATTTGCTTGGCCAGTTAGGTTTTTAAGCCTTTATTTTCCTTGGGTTAAAACCCATTTTTTGAATTTAATGGCACAATCATTGCTATGTTCTTAGCAAGATAATTTTGAGCTAGATTTAGCTTTTATGAGGACCAAGCCGTGGATGAAGAAATTTTACAAGACTTTTTAGTTGAAGCCACCGAACTCTTAGACCAGCTTAATGAACAGTTGGTTGATCTAGAAAATTCCCCGGATGATACAGACCTTCTAAATGCTATTTTTAGGGGGTTTCATACTATTAAAGGCGGCGCAGGATTTTTAGGTGTCGTCCCTCTTATTGAAATTTGCCACCGCGCTGAAAATGTCTTCGATAAAATTCGTAACCATGAAGTCGCTTATGATGCAGATGCGGCTGATGTTATCCTTAGGACTTTTGATAAAGTGAGTCAAATCATTGGCTTGCTGAATGATGGTGAGCGTGATATCGAAGAGACTGAGCCTGAGTTGTTAGAGGAGTTGGATGCGATCTATAAGCCCGCTTCTGTTAAGGTCGAGCCAGAAGTTGCGGCGACTACACAATCAACGGAACCGGTTGGCGTCGAACTGAGTTTGCCTGAAGGTGTAGATCCGGATGGTGACATGACGGATGAAGAGTTTGATGCTCTTTTAGCTCAACGCGCCCAAAAAACCTCCGATGGATCATCTAGTAGCAGCTCGGCTGAACCTAATTTAACGCTGCCAGAAGGCGTAGATCCAGATGGTGATATGACGGATGAAGAGTTTGACGCGTTACTAGCCCAGCGTGAGCAACTGACGACGGCTTCTCCAGAGTCAAAATCAGCTCAGCAGTCTGAGCCCAGCTTAACCTTGCCCGAAGGTGTCGATCCAGATGGTGATATGACGGATGAAGAGTTTGACGCGTTACTAGCGCAACGTGAACAAATTACCAGCCAACCTGCGTCATCTAAAGCCGAAACTAAACCGGCGCCCAAAAAGCCAGTCGAAGTCGCTAAACCTAAAGCCAAGCCTGCGGCCGCCAAACCAGTCAATACCCAAAAAGAAGAACCCGCCGAAAAAGCGAAAGCCTCAGGCGATTCAACCGTGCGTGTTGATACGCGACGTCTCGATGAAATTATGAACTTGGTGGGGGAGTTGGTACTGGTGCGTAACCGCCTGCTCACCTTGCGTTCGTCGGAAGCGAGTGCTGAAGAAATTTCGAATGCCGTGGCTAACTTAGACCATGTCACCACGGATTTACAGTCATCGGTGATGAAAACGCGTATGCAGCCAGTTAAGAAGGTGTTTGGACGCTTTCCTCGTGTGGTACGTGATTTAGCGCGCAAATTGGGTAAAGACATTGAGCTTGAGTTAAAGGGTGAGGAAACCGATCTCGACAAAAATTTGGTTGAAGCTTTAGCCGATCCGCTGGTTCATTTGGTTCGTAACTCAGTGGATCACGGGATTGAAATGCCAGAAGATCGTCTGGCCTCCGGCAAACCAAAGGTTGGCAAAATTGTATTGGGAGCTGAGCAGGAAGGTGACCATATTCTGTTGTCCATTACGGACGATGGGAAGGGCATGGATGCTAACTTACTTCGACGCAAAGCCGTTGAAAAAGGCGTGATGGACGAGGCGACGTCTAAACAGCTGGATGATAAACAAGCCTTTATGTTAATTATGGCGGCCGGTTTTTCGATGGCGGAAAAAGTCACCGATATTTCGGGGCGTGGTGTGGGCATGGATGTGGTCAAAAACATGATCACAAAACTCAACGGCAGTATTGATATTGATTCGGTAATGGGGCAAGGCACGCAGATCCGAATTCGCGTGCCACTTACCTTGGCTATTTTACCAACCTTAATGGTGTCGTTTGGTGAGGATAGCTATGCAATTCCGTTAACCAGTGTGCAAGAAATATTTGATTACAATTCTGACAAAACCAACAATATTGACGGCCAGAAAATGGTGCGTTTGCGTGAGCAAAGTATCCCGCTATTTTTCTTATCTGATTGGTTGGCGCCTGAGGTCGACAAGGAAAACTATAAGGGTGATAAGGTCGTTATAGTCGCGATTGGTAACCAGCGTGTGGGCTTGGTGGTTGACCAGGTAAATGGTCAGGAAGAAGTGGTGATTAAACCTTTAGGTTTAATGCTGCATAAAGTTAGTGGTTATGCTGGGGCGACCATTACAGGCAATGGTAGTATTTCACTTATTCTGGATCTACCAGGCCTGGTGGAACGTTTTCAATAAGAGGGGCATTAAGTTATGACGGTACAAACAGGCGAGCGCCAGTATCAAAATACCGGGTTGTTTTCGGATGGAGCCGATCTAGATGATGAGGATTATATTAGCCCCACCATACGTTGTGTATTGTTTAGATTGGATAGTGAAAACTACGGGATTAATGTTAAAAAAATTCGTGAAGTCTTGCGAGTGGGTGTGATTCGTAAAGTACCGGGTTCGTCTCGAAATGTAATTGGTGTGATTAACGTGCGAGGTGTGATTGTCACAGTTGTGGATACCCGGAGTGTGTATGGTTTGCCCTCAAAACAGCCTGATGATTTCTCTCGTATTATTATTGTTGAATTGGACGAAGATCGAGCGGTTGGTTTAATGGTTGATAAGGTTCAGGAAGTAAAAGATATTCCCGAGTCGAGAGTAGATTTGATGGCCGCCACACGTGAAGGAGCTTCCGGCTATATACAAGGGATCGCACACTATCAAGATAACGTGATTATTTTGGTCGATACCGATAATATGTTTGTTGACCATTCCTAAAGAACTTTCATAATAAACCTAAAGCACCAGGCCTGGCACTGGTGTCCGGAGTAAAATTATGAGGGGTTGACAAAAAAGCCGTTGTTCCTAGGATAGAGGTATTTCCGACAAAAGAAAGACTTCAAAAAGGAGACGACGGCTGTGTTTAACTCTACTCGATTCGCGCAATTTTTAAAACCCATTCGCACCACATTTAATTCCTTAGTTACTCAATACCAAACCGATTAACCCAGAATTTATTCTGGGTTAATCGAGGTGCCCATCTGCTCATCAAAATCGAGCAGATGGCACACCAACAAATTGAACCGATGCGGCTCACACATAGCTTGTTCGAGAGGTCGAACCAAATAAGTGACTACTATAGGCGAAAAAAACAGCGAGAATTGTATGAAAAACAACAACTCTCACTGTTATAAGGACTCGCAATGATAATGAATTATGGGCTTACAAAATTATTCCGGACACTAGTGCTAGGCCTGGTGGTTGGATAAAAAAAGCCCCGAATGAAAGTTTGCGACTCAAGCGTAACTTATCATTCGGGGCTTTTTTATGGCCATGATTTAAACCTCAAAAATACGGGTTAAATCATGCCACCCATTTGGTGGTTCCACAAACTGCCAAAGATTAAGCTGAATAAGATGCCAGTGCCAAAGGTGATATACCATAAACGACGCATTTTTTTCTCAGCTAAAGCCTGGGTCGAACCGGTCTCATATTCAGGGCGGTCTTTAAAGAACACCAGCATTAAACCAACCGCGCCAATAAAACCGGCAATATTGGCATAATAAACCACTCCAGTGGTATAAGAGGCGACACCCAGTAATAGGATTACAAAATACGTAATCAGTAGTTTTTTCATACTCGTTAACTTCATAGGATACCTTTGATTAAATGACGAGGGTTATTTTAGTGAAATTTCAACGCTAAAAGGCAGGTTTTTATGTTTAAGTTAATCTTTTTTGTACCGGAGTCAGGGCTCGAAGTTGTAAAGTCGGCCGTATTTGAAGCCGGAGCGGGCCGTCAAGGTGATTACGACCAATGTGCCTGGCAAACTAAAGGTGAGGGTCAGTTTAGACCTTTAAAGGGCAGTCAGCCTTATATTGGCGAACTAAATCAACTAGAGCGAGTGGCCGAATACCGAGTTGAAACCTTGGTAGATGCCGAATGTCTTCAGAAAGTCATACTCGCCCTGAAGTTAGCTCATCCTTACGAAGAGCCAGCTTATGAGGTGATGCGGCTTGAAACTATATAGTTGGCCTGCTTGATTAAACATAGTTCGAATATATAAAGATCAAGCCTGATTAGGTAGTTAGTGCTGGTGGTGTTTCATGCCGTGGCCAGCGTCACGATGTTGACCCATGCCCATGATTTTACGCACTGGCGCAATAATTTCTTGTTCAGAACCATCTTTTAAAGTCACCAGAATACGAACCTCGTCGCCCTCATTTAAAGCACGGGTGGGGTTGATTAACATAATATGTAAACCGCCAGGCTTGAGTTCAGCTTGCCCCATTGATGGTACGACAATTTCTGGGATTTCACGCATACGCATGACACCGTTATCGTGGATATGCGTATGTAACTCGACCTTTTTAGCCGCATCTGATTGCGCGCTGACAATCGCAATGTCTTGGTCTGAACGGTTAATTAGCGTCATAAATGCACCGGTAGCCGGAGCAGTAGGCGGCATTTCACGCACAAACGGGTTTTCAATTTCTAAATTAGCGGCTTGGTTTGCGATCGCATTTAAGCCGATTAAACTGCTGAGCAGGCCAATGGCCAATAAAGTAGGGCGTTTAAACATCATAATCTCCATTAAAGTGAATAGCGGTTAAGAGCATCAATAAATTGTTGAGGATCGCTGGCGTGGGGTAGCTGTTCTTTAAGTTCACCATTCGGAGCGATGACATAAGTAAAGGCTGAATGATCCACCGCGTAGTTTTGTTTATCGCCTTCAACTTTTTGGTAAACCACACCATAACGTTGGCCAATCTCGTCAATTTGTGGTTTTGACCCTGTCAAACCAATCATGTCTGCATCAAAGTAGTTGACGTATTCTTGCAAACGCTCAGGCGTATCGCGCTCAGGATCAACCGAGATGAACAAAATCTGCAAAGTTTGTTTTTGCTCATCTGACAGTTGGCGATAAGCCAACGATACTTGCGCCAAATTGGTGGGGCAAATATCGGGGCAAAAGGTATAACCAAAATACACAAACACGACTTGGCCTTTAAAATCGGATAAAGCCACATCGCCATTCGCCGAAGTTAGGCGAAAGTCGCCACCGGTTGGCGCCGCCATCGGAACCTGATTGGCACGGCTATGTGTATTGTCAGGCTTAATCGTATAAATTAACGCATAACTGCCGGCTAAAAATACGCCAAAAGCCAACAGCAATATTAAAAAAGCACGGTTTAGTTTCGATTGTTTCATTTTTCCACTCCAGTAATGCACCGAATCCGCGGCGCAAATCAAAAAACACTGGGTTCTATTTTACTAGAATCGCGCGTGCAAACGTGCCCAAATATTACGACCGGGTTCCATGACTTTAACCAGTTCGTTTGTTAGGCCATCGTTGTAAGTGCGGTTGACGTGGGTAACATAAGCTTCATCTGTCAAATTATCTATGCCAGCTTGAAGCATGACGCTTTTATTTAACTGATAACCCGCAAACACATCAAGGTTTTGCCAACTATTGGTGGGTTGTTCGTTAAACTCCGTATTAACAGAATTGTGTTCGGTTGCAAAGTTTACACGTGAACCGACATACCAATCGGCGCTACCATATTGAAGTTTTAAGTGGCCGTTAAGCGGTGCCATATTGGTTAAATTACGTTTGTCGGTCAGGTTTCGGCCTTGAGTATAGGCGAGGGCACCACTCAACAACCAGGCCTGGTTAAATTTATAATCAAAATCAAACTCCGCGCCGAGGATTTCAGCATCTATATTGACGAACACCCCATTGGTTCCAAACAGGTCTGGATTAGGTGGCATTCCAACAGCTAATGAATTTGTGCTGGTTGATTGATTTTTTGCAAAATCACTTAAAATATAATCATTTACGAGATCATAATAAGCGGATAGGTTCCAATTCAGATTGGTGGTGGTTTGCGAAAGCCCTAAATCTAATTGGTTGTGTTGTTCAGGTTTTAGATCAGGATTACCGGTTCGGTTACTCCGGGTGGCAAAGAAACGTTCAGTTTCATCGGCACTGCGCTTGGTATGGCTTAATCCCGCAAACCAACGCATGTTATTAGAAAGATCTTGTTCATAACGAATCAAGCCATTCCAGTTGGTTTCTTCAACGTTGGTTGCGCCAGAGTAGTCTTTATAGACGGCGGTATAGATGGTTGTTGGTGTATTTGCAGGCATAGCAGGAGAGCTTGTCGCATCATGAGCTTTCGCATTCACCTGGTCAACCCGAACCCCGTAAATCAAGTTTTGGTTGGCTGACAAGCTTGTATTGGCTTCCGCAAATAGACTGTTTTGTTGTGTGCGCACATCCGGCCACATTAAAAAGGGCACCGCGCCTGTGCTCGCGTTTTCTTGAGTGGCACGTTTTTCTACGGTTTGTAGGAGTAGGCCATATTCCAGCTTAGTTTGCTGAATGTCGCTCGATAGTTTAAGTTTCGCGCCCGAGGCAAGGGTATCGCTAGGCGCGACGGTTTGAGAATTAGCCGTCAAGGTTCTAAGTGAGTAGTTGTCCATAACATGTTCAACTTCAGAGTGATAAAGTTGAATATCGACCGCGTTAATCGGGCCGCCCAAGTTTTGACCTTTATAACTTAGGCGAGACATAACCGCATCCGCTTTGGGGGCATCCATTCCGGCACCTTGATATAAGGCATCTTTTGTATTGGAAATTTCGTGTGAGAGTTTGACATGGTGATGATCGGACGGTGTCCAGCCTAAGTCGATATGGCCTTGGGTAGTTTCGTAGCTTGAACGAACTTCATCGCCATTACCGTCTTTATAGTTGTCGGCCTTTTTTTGTGCGCCCTGAAGGACAAGGTAACCTTGCTTTCCGCCAGCGGAAACTTTGGCGCCGATATCTTGAGTTAAACCCTTTGAGTTGGTCGCGGCATAGACTTCACCTTGGTAGGGTTTATCTGCTTCAAATTTGGGTTTTTCACGTTCAAGCAAAACCGTGCCACCTGTGCCACCCACCCCATATTGCAATGACTGTATGCCTTTAATGACGGTTATTTTGTCAAAACTGGATAATTCAACATAAGAAGTGGGCGGGTCCATTCGGCTTGGGCAGCCGCCTTCCACTTTGCCACCATCAATTAAAATATTAACCTGTGATTGCGATTGTCCACGAATCACCAAATCCAAACCATGTCCGCCAAGGCGTGACGCCTCAACCCCTGAAATTTGTCGAAAAACCGCACCGGTTTCGCTATTGCCGGACGTTTTTAACAATTGTTCGCCACTTTGACTGGTTTCGGTTTCGATGTGGGCATGCACTTGGATCGGTAACAATTGGTTTTCCGCCATCGCTGAGTGAGATAAAGCGCTCAAAACAGCTAACGTAAGTAAACGTGTTTGCATGGCATTTCCTTGAAAATAGTGTGGTTGAATAAATGGGTTTATTCTAGACAGGCTGCCAAACTAGAGTATTGAGAAATCATTGAGATGTGTTGTGTGGCCAACCACCAGGCCTGGTTGCGAATTTCCTCTAATAGGATTGCGCCTTGGTATAATGCCTGCATTATCACAAAGGGGAACCCCATGCCCGAACAAGTTTTAAAACGCGTATTAACCGTGCCGGTTTACGATGTAGCTGACGAAACCCCGCTCGAAATGGCACCGTTGTTGTCGCAGCGTATGCAAAACAAAGTTTGGTTAAAACGTGAAGATTTACAGCCGGTGTTTTCATTCAAACTGCGCGGCGCTTATGCCTGCATGGTAAGGCTCAGCGACGAACAAAAACAAGCCGGTGTAATCGCGGCTTCGGCTGGCAATCACGCCCAGGGTGTGGCGTTAGCGGCCAAAAAAATGGGCATAAAAGCCACGATTGTCATGCCCCTAACCACACCTCCGATCAAAGTAAACGCGGTGAAACGTTTAGGTGCCGAAGTGGTATTACACGGTGATGCGTTTGATCAAGCCTCAGTGCATGCTAATCAGTTAATGCGTGAACATCACTACACCTTTATTCATCCGTATGATGATGAAGACGTCATCGCCGGCCAAGGTACGGTGGCGTTGGAAATGTTACGTCAGCATCCCAAACCTTTAGATGTGGTGTTTGTTTGTGTGGGCGGTGGCGGCTTAATTGCGGGTATTTCGGCCGTATTGAAGCAGGTTTGGCCAACTACGCGAGTGGTGGGCGTTGAGCCCGAAGATTCGGCTTGCATGACCGAAGCATTAAAGGCCAACGAGCGTGTGATTTTAAAGCAAGTGGGTTTGTTTGCCGATGGCGTGGCGGTGGCGCAAGTGGGTGAGATTCCATTCCGAATCGCTAAAACCTGTGTGGACGAAATGATTACCGTCAGCACCGATGAAATTTGTGCCGCGATTAAAGACGTATTTGAAGATACCCGCGCGATTGCCGAACCCGCTGGCGCTTTAGCGGTAGCCGGTTTAAAAAAGTTTGTCGCGCAACGTGAAGTCGCCGGATTAGAAATGGCGGCGATTGTAAGCGGCGCGAACATGAACTTTGATCGTTTGCATCACATTGCCGAGCGCACCGAGTTTGGTGAAAAACGCGAAGCCATTTTTGCGGTAAAAATTAAAGAACAACCCGGCAGTTTCAAACAGTTCTGTGAAGACCTTGGCGCACGTCGAGCGATTACCGAATTTAACTATCGTTATGCCGACTCGAAACAAGCCATTGTGTTTGTAGGGGTACGTACCGAAGGCGGGCGCGCCGAGCAGCAACAGCTAATTGATAGTTTGCGAGAAAAAGGCTACCAGGTTGAAGACATGTCAGAAAATGAAATGGCCAAACTTCACCTGCGTCACATGATTGGTGGCAAGGCCGAAGGTTTACAAAACGAAACCCTGTATCGGTTTGAGTTTCCGGAACGTCCGGGTGCTTTGTTGAACTTTTTAAGTCGAATGAGCGAGGAGTGGAATATCAGTTTATTCCATTATCGAAACCACAGCGATGCGTATGGGCGTGTGTTGGTTGGCGTGCAAGTGCCAGCGGTGCAGAAGGATGCGTTTGAAGTTTATTTAAATGAGCTGAAATATCCATTTGTTTGCGAGCAGGATAATCCTGGTTATCACTTGTTTTTAAACACCCACTAATTGTCAGCAATGAGTTGGGCACCTCGATTAA